>JBDGUQ010000087.1:0-2523 GCA_042215785.1 Candidatus Aenigmatarchaeota archaeon | reverse complement strand
GAGTCTTGGGAAAAAAGTCCACAAACGCCCGGGGCGCCAAATATCGCCGTTTTTCAAACAACCGGAAAATATGGGGGCGAACAGATATGGATTACTAATGGAATACGTGAGGACCTCTTGCAAACAGAAGGAATAGATGACACTGAAATAACGAATCAACCTTCCAGCAAACCAGAAACTCCTGTTTTTTTAGGAGAAAATATTTCTGTTAGTGCAGGACCAGGAGTCAATAATACCGTAATTAATTTAATTAGAGAACACTTGAATTTTTCGCTAAATTTCTATAGAGAACATAACTTTACAGATCCTCAAATGGCAAAATTTAATGTTATTGATGTAAGAGTTTCTTTTGATAATAGCCGTTCTGAATCTGTAGGTGCTTGCTATCCTAACGGTACTATAGTTATAACACTAGGAGCTAATTGGACGAAAGAAGAACTCAAAGTTGTGGGAGAACATGAATTAATGCATGCCTTCCAATTTAGAAAAAGTACTGACGCCAATGGGACCTATCATCACGTATGGATTGAAGATCGCTGGTGGATAGAAGGGCAAGCAGAGTTTTGGGGTTTTTGGTCCATGCTTGAAAATTATCCTCATATGAGCTATAAGTCTTGGATGCAAATGGCACAAAATATAGGTGGGCTCAATTGGTTTGACCATTATAGAGATTTAAATGGTTCAATTGCTTTTGAAAACTGGACAGATACATGGAATGCTTACATGGCAAGTTTTCTGTTCATGAAGTTTATCAATGAAACTTATTCGTGGACTGTTTTTGTGGAAGTCTTTAATATGATTAAATATTATGGTCCTGGGAGTCCTCATAATGTTGAACCAAAGGATGCTTTTGAACAAGTGGTTGGTAAAAGCTGGGAGGAACTATATGGTGATTTTCTCACTTGGTTACTCCTAGATGCACATACTAATAATGGACTTCCTGTATTCGAGCCTCATATCTCTCTTAATTATTCTGGTCTGGAAATTAATGATACTGTAGGTGTTAGAGGTTGGGGTGGTGCTGTTGTTGAAGAAATAGAAATTAACAATGACAAACCTTTCTTTATCAGACTAAATAACACTTATGCTGACAATCATTGGGTAGTCCGTATTTTGGTATTCCATGAAGATGGAACCAATGAAACTATTAATGTGCCAATGAATAGTACAACTCAATTTGGAGAAATTTATATTGATCCATCTATCAATAGAAAAATAGCTAAAATTTGGTTAATAAAATCATTACCTGGTCTATGGTCAGGCAGGATAACTACCAGTATTGTACCCGAAGAAATAGAACTAGATTATAATGAGGAAGAAATATTGGAAACAGTAGAGGTTACTTCGGGTAAGAGAATTTATGAAACCATTAATATAAACGGAACCAAACCTTTTATTGTAAATTTGAATAGTACGGAAAATTCTCTTTGGAATATAACCATAATCCGACATTGGGATAATGGATCAATAAATAGATTCACTATCTCTATGAATAAGACCTTTACATATTATGTAAATCCAGTTTTTGGAGATGGGCTTTTAACACACATAACCTTTGTTAAACATAATTTAAATGATTTTACAGCCAATATTACTCTCTATACCGATACACTAGCAGTATTTGCTGCTCCTCTTTTCCATCCGTGGGAAATAGATTCAAAATATCCGGTGTATCCGGTAGAACAAGCCTCATATGGGTTTGGCCGAGTTATTAATGGTTTCTTCTATATAGAAGGAGGAAAGGGATATCAGATAAATATTACACTTCCAGATGTAACCTTTGAAATACTCCTTTTTGATAATGAGATGAATGTTTTTGCTTATACAGAGATTGTGGAAAGCAAAGGGACATTGGAATTGGGGCCAAGTGATACAATATCTGGTATGTATTATTTAGCAATAAGGACTCATAGCGGACATAACACCGGATATGGTATTATATGTGTAGTGTAAAGAAAAAAGAAAAACAAAGGCTTTTTTCTTAATCCTATTTTAGCTCCAAGAGTCAAACCTTGATAATTTTTCCATTAAATTTCTTTGAGCTGTAAAATCTAAGCTAAAGCCAAGAGTATATCTAAAGCTCACCAAGCGTAGAAGACCAATCTAAATTTTACTTGAACTAGGTTTACTTGAAACAATTTACTGTTTAAGGTTGAATGTCAAAGGAAATGTGAAATTAATGATGCTAATAATAGTCTTATTAAGATTTAAAATCTTTTCAAAATAAAGGGTTTTGGTCTAAAAAGGGTTATGAGAGTATAGGGACAATATCTATTTTAAATGCATAGATATTTATAGAATTTTATGAATAAAATATCAATATGTTAACAGAAGAACCAAATAAAAAATATCCTTCTAGATTTATAGGGTTAAAGAAATATTGGTTACCTATAAGCTTATTTCTTATAATATGGATAATTGGAATTGTTTCCATCTATTTCATTGAATCTCCAGAAAATTTCAAGGAATTATTCTTGATTTCTATATCAATAAAGAGTAGTCCAACAGAATCGATTTTCATAG
>JBDGUQ010000091.1:0-2531 GCA_042215785.1 Candidatus Aenigmatarchaeota archaeon | reverse complement strand
AGTATTATGCCCACAGCGTTATGGGAAGGGCAACAAAATCAATATGAAATATTTTCGGGCGATGAGGAAACAACAACAGACGACTTCGGAGCAGATATACGACTTAACATCGACTTTAATATTATGCTTTATGGAATAAATTATCCGCAATTTAATGGATATAACGGAATTTGGCACGATCCTACCTTCTCGGTATATATGATATTCGAATCTCAAGGTTTCTGGGCATTGATATTACTAATTGCAGGAGTCAGTTTAGTTGGAGTAGCCACAATCCTTTTGAAAAGAAGAAAAGAAGCACAAGTAAATTTCTAAATAGATTTTAAATATTTTTTTATTAATTTTTTCTATTTTTTTACATTTAGCTGTTAATAGATTTATGTAGTGAGTTTTCTAATTTTCTTTCCGATTTTCCGGACCTTTTTTATTAAAATTTTCGTTGAATGGATAAACATAGACATAATTCATCAGTTTTCACTCATTTGAGAAGGTAATTTTTTCACTTTCCCTAATAGAAAAGTATATTGAAGTAGGAGTTGAAAAATAATTCCTTTTTTGCATATATATTAGAATATTGTCGTTTAATAACATATAACTTTAAAATTGATACTATATTATATCAAAATTGTTTAAAAACTGCATTTAAGTCTGTTAATAGATTTAAAATCTAACATAAAAAATAACTTTAAAGTGAAAAAAATTGCCAGTTAAAAAAGATGATAAATATCAAGTAAGTGAGGACAAAATCTGGTTTAAAAAATGGTGGCCCGAGAACGTTCCAAAGAATACTAAATTTGAAGAGAAAACAACTAACCAAATGTTGGACGAACAAGTTGAGAAATACGCCGATGATAATATGATCTGGTTCCTGGAGACGTGGGTAACTTACAAACAATTTCAAGACTATGTTAAATCCTTCGCAACGGCTTTACATAATTTAGGAGTTAGGAAAGGCGATGTTGTAGCCATGCATTTACCAAACTGCATCCAATATGTTGTTGGTTATTACGCAGTCACTCGAATCGGTGCGATCGCTTCGGGAATCAATCCAACGTATCAACCAATGGAAATATTGCATCAGCTGGATATCATAAAACCAAAAGTACTAATTGTCTTAGACGCACTTTACAAACCTTACATTGAACCAATTATCGAAAAATCAAGTATAGAAAAAGTGATCTATACTAACGTTGCCGATTTAGCACATGGTTTAGGATTTAAGCGTGTATTAGGAAAATTGTTCAAAAAGATTCCTTCGGGAAAAGTTGATTATCCGGGTGCTATAGAATTTAAAGATCTATTAGAAACTGAACCAAACGTGCCGAAAGTGGATATTGATGTAAAAACTGATCCCGCGACATATATTATGACCGGAGGTACAACCGGTTTGCCAAAAGCTGCCGTTTTAACACATTTCAACGTCGTTTCAAATGCTACACAATGCATGTTATGGTTCGGAGGAGAAAAACCTGGAAAAGGAAATGTTGGAGTGCTTCCATTATTCCATTCATTTGCTCATACTGTCGTCATGAACACTACAATTAGGTTAGGAGGGTGGATGATGCTCTTCCCAAGACCGCCTGAGACAGAAGAACTCCTCGAAACCCTTGAAGAAATACCAGCTCCAGAAGGATTCGTTTATGCCGGTGCTGAAATCCTCTTCAAGAGATTAGCAGAATTCGAAAATTTCAATGAATTCCCTAATGCCGCTAAGAAGTTAGAACTGTGTGTAAGCGGAGCTGGTCCTCTACATAGACCCGTAAGAGATGCATTCGTGGAAAATACAGGAGGGCGATTGGTTGAAGGATATGGGTTATCAGAAGCGACTCCAGTGGTAAGTGCTGGAAGCTTATTTGGAGAAAGTCCAATTGGTACAATAGGGATGCCATTTCCAGGAACTGAATGGGGTATTTTTCCCTCTGATGACTTCAGCGAAGGTCCTATATGTATGGGTGATCCTAAGGACAAAAATTTTGGAGAAGAACATACCGGTGAATTATGTGTGCACGGCCCACAAGTTATGTTGCGTTATTTAGACAAGCCAGAAGCAACCAAAGATACTCTTGTGGAATATAAGGGAGCCATTTGGCTTAAGACAGGAGACATTGGATTTATGAACGAAGACGGTACCGTTGAACTTAGAGACAGAAAGAAACAATTAATTAAATATAAAGGGTATTCAGTCTATCCTAAGGAGGTTGAAGAACTTCTGATGAAACATCCAGGAATCTCCGAAGCTGCCGTCGCTGGAATACCACACGAAGAATTTGGAGAAGCCGTAAAAGCATGGGTTGAATTAACCACCGATTCGGATCTTACACCCGAAGCCATCAAAGAATGGGCGAAAGAAAATATGACCCATTATAAACGTCCTTATTACGTTGATATTATCGAAGAGGTTCCAAAGAATCTTATTGGAAAAGTACAACGCAGAGAATTACAAATTAACGATCCATTATATAAAGAAGCAGAAGGAGAGTAAACTCCGACTATCAAAATTTATTTTATTTTTAAATAATTATTTTAACTAA
>JBDGUQ010000056.1:0-2534 GCA_042215785.1 Candidatus Aenigmatarchaeota archaeon | reverse complement strand
CGGTCTTCACATTCATAACGATTTTGTTTAATCGTTTTATCATGGAATTTAACGTTGAGCGTGCCTTCCGGGATCTTAAAAATCTTGATTTCCCACGATTTGCCGGCACAGAAGGAGAGAAGAAGGCTAGAGAATATATCCGGAGAGAGTTTGAAAAGACGGGTTTTGAGGTAAATGGAGAAAAATTTACATATTTTCCTTCCATGAGAATTTTTAGAAAGCTTAGCCATATTTTACAAGCCTTCCTGTTCCTATCAATCGGTTATTTTATAACCATTAATCCCTTAACATCATTCATTCTATCCATTGTTCTATTAATATATCTCTTTATAACCACTCGTTGGGCAAAGTTTCTGGGATCCTCATTACTATTTGGAAAGAAGGGAACGAGTGAGAATATTATAGCATCTCACCGTGGTTCCGATACCGATAAAAAGGTTATTCTAATGGCTCACTACGATACCAAGAGCGAGCTCTTGCCCATAAGATTGAGGATAGTAATTTTGACGGTTAGTATTGTAGGAGGGATGTTCTACTCCCTGGCCGCGTTGGGTGCCAGTTTTGGAAGTATGTTTTTATCATTTCCTATATTTTCCGATCCCTTCTTATATGGAGGGATCTTTCTATTTGCAATAACCCTTCTACTGGCCTTTAACAGAACGGGAAATAAGTCTCCCGGTATTGCCGATGATGGGAGTGGGTTGGCAGTTATGCTGGAACTTGCCAGAATACTTTCCGAAAATCCGCCCGAAAACCTTGATATTGATTTTGTGGCATCAGGTGTTGAGGAAATTGCACTGGCGGGATCTATCAATTATTTGAAAAAACATGATGAGAAAATGGATAGGGAAAATACTTTCCTGATTATCCTTGACCTACTGGGAAGTGGAGAACTTAGATACAACTCCAGCTTTGGGATTCCTATGAAGAAAACTAGTCAGCGTTTGAATAAATTAATAGAAGAATCCGCGGAGGAAGAAGGAATTAATATGGGCAAAAAATATTATCCGACAGGGTTGGCAGCAGACCACATGTCTTTCGTTGAAAGGGGATTCGAAGCAACCTGGCTTCTATCTTCAATGCCTGGCGTACATACAAAGAGAGATGACATTGAAGCAATTGATGAAAACACGTTGATAAATGCTGGTAGGGTAGTTAATGGAGTGATTTCAAAACTTGAAAATGTAGAATTTTCTCAATATGGATCCAATAAATGAATGTAAAATCTACAGGGCAGAATAAAACAATCTTTGAAGATTGATAGATTTAAATTCTTTACCACTCCTCTATAGTTTATGGCTGAATATATACATCAAAATGGCCTTCTCTTCAGGAACGGTAAACTCGTATCCATGACATATGGGAGGGAAGCAAGAGTCAAAGAAACTATCAGTATTGATAATGAAGATGGTTATGAAGGAAAGGTTAAGCTCGATTTTTTGGGGAATTCTTATCCTGATGTACCGGAAATGAAGCTTTTAAGTTATCCAGACGAATTTGAAGGAGACGAAGAAGGCGGTTTTGTTTCCGAAGGTAACTGGAAGGATGGCGATCAGTTTGAGGTCGAATATATTGTTAGAACAGATATGGATAATGTTAAGGATAATGCCTTTGATACAGAAGGATATATAGGAATGATAGATGATGATATATTGAAGGGAGTCTTCAGTGAAAATTACCAGGAAAAATCTGTAGAGGATCTGTTACAGGACTTCTATGATGCTAATTTCACTTTTGATTCAAAAGTAAATCTTTTCAAAACTTTCAAGAAGGAAAAGAGAGGTAAATGTAGACATGTAGCTGCATTATTTCATAAAGCTATGACAGATCAGGGGAGATCTACTCGACTTATGCAAGGCCTCACATCAGCGACAGCTATAGGTAACCAGCACCTGTCAAATGGTCCCGGTAATTTCTCCCCACATTCATGGGTTGATGATTTTGAAAAAGATAGACATATTGAACCCACTGGTATGATGAGATTATTGAATGATCCCTCAATAGCAAGTGACATGCCCGGTGAAATATACTTCCTTAACATTTGCAAACCTAAGATGTCTCCTTCTATCATTAACGAGCAATTCGGTGCCAATAATTTTGATTATAGTTCAAATATAATTGAATATAGAAAAATAGGTTAAAAGGACGTTATAAAGTCTTAGATTAAGTTAACATATTTCTTGTGGTTTTGTAAAGTCAAAGTATGAAAGTTCTTATTTACTCTTGAAATAATGTTATATAAGTACAGAAATAAAAACGAGGAAAAATAAATATTTAATAGATCTAACATGACCTCTTTAACCTTCTACGGCGGCATCGGAAAGATTGGTGGGAATAAAATACTTCTTGAGGATGGAGATACCAAAATATTCCTGGATTTTGGGTTGAACTTTGGGGAGCATAACCAATATTTCACGGAATATATGCCCCCGCGAAAGTGTACCTCCATACGAGATCTGCAATTCTTGGGATTATTACCCAAGATGAAGGGTATCTATAGGAGGGACTATTGCGAGCATATGGGGCTTGACTGC
>JBDGUQ010000055.1:0-2538 GCA_042215785.1 Candidatus Aenigmatarchaeota archaeon | reverse complement strand
AAAGGTCAAACCAGTAGCTATTGCTGTAAAGGCTGTTAGACCTTTTCCATACTTTTTAACTTCTTCCCAGAATCCCTCATTTTCATCTGTCATAAATATTTATGGAATGGTTAATAATAAAAGTGTTTTGTTCCCAATAAGTAGTTAACTCGAGAAAGTGAGTTAAAAGTATTAATAATTAAATTATTTTTTATTCCAGAAAACAAACTTAATTTATGACATTGAGCATAGTGTCTCTGAAAGAAAAAATATTAGAATACAAGTTCCCTATAGTAATCCTTGCATTAAATGTATTGGTCTTTTGGCACAAGAATTTATTCGATTTCCTTTTCGTGGAAAATCTCGCTGGCTTGGATTTAGTTGGCAATTACTCCTATACATGGTTAATGGGTCAATTTATTGAAAACTTATCTTTCAATGGTTGGACTAACCTATGGTTTGCTGGAACTCCAACGTTCGATTACTACCCTCCACTATTTTTCATCTTCACTAACCTTTTGAATGTGGTTTTCTTGGAAATGGTACCACTTAAAACATGGTTTAAGTTAGTAGTTTTCGGTTCATTATTCCTTCTTCCCCTACTTATTTATTACTCATCAAGAAAAATGCAGTTCAAAAAGCTTGAAAGTTTTTTTGTTGGTGTATTCTCACTTGGTTTCATATTTCTAGTAGGTCATTTCGCAGCCTATTATCAAACCCTAAACTTCGGTTTAGTTTCACAGATGTTATCAATAGATATTTTTATTCTATTTTTAGGCTCTATTTTTGACATCAAAACAAGGAAAGGGAAAATAATCTCGGGAGTTCTACTTGGGCTTGTGATACTTTCTCATTTATTTATAGGTTTTTTGGCCTTAATTACTATATTTATAATCCTAGCTCTCGACCATGGTAATTGGAAAAAATATATGTTAGTATCATTTATAGGACTTTTGATCGCTGGCCCTTGGCTATTCAACGCAATATACCATTCAAGCTGGTTTCAAGTATATACATCCAAACCGGGAAGTTTTTGGGATTTTCCAATGATTTTTGTTCCATTTATAATAGCTGGAATAAAAAAAGATAAGAGAATAATTACTCTTCTAAGCTTATTTCTAATCAATTTAATTATCGGTCTAATCAATTTACCGTTGCCCCTCCAACATGCGAGATATTTCCAATATGCTTTGCTTTTTGGTTTCTTTCTAACTGGACTAGGAGCATTTAGGATTTATGACCTTCTATCCAATCAATTATCGATAGGTAAATTTCTTAAGGGAATATTTATCCTAATTATCTTAATACCGTTTCTATTTACAATCATCAATAAACCGACTTATAGGCAATATAGATCTGATACGGATATTGACAATCTAATTAATTGGATCAAAGTTAATGTGAAAGAAGGGAGAATTCTCACAGAATCTGACAAATCATTAAATAAAGATTACTATAAGTTAATGGAAATTATTCCAAGAAAAACTCGGAGAAATACATTAAATGGTCTTCATGTGGATGCCTCCTTGTCAAGTCATTATACACTCGCCTTACAGTACTGGATATCTTCTGATCCCAAAATAAATCCAATTTGTGATATCTGTAAAAAAACGGGTACCGTTGATAAGGATTTAATACTGGAAAGAATGAAGAGATTTAATATAAATTATATAATAATAACCAAAAACTCAACGAGAAATTATTTGAAGAGTTTTCTAGAAGAAGTTGGAAATATTGATAAATTTACATTATTTTCACCACGAAATCATTATGAATGTTATGAAATATTGGATTATAAACCTATCTTAATTGTTTCCAAACTAGAAGATTGGAAAGACATAAACAGAAAATTATTTAGTGACAATACAATCGGAAATCTTACGTTTGTATGGGCCAGTAAAAAACCTGGGAATACTGATAAATTTAGCGACATATTTATCAAAAGTAAGGAAGAAAATACTGAAAAATTTTACAACAGAATCAAGAATAACCATACAGTCAAAAAAATCGAAGGCAGTAATGTGAAAAGTCTTAGTATACGAAAAGATAACATAGAAATAAAAATGAAATCTGAGAAACCCACACCTATCTTACTGAAGTTTAGCTATAATCCAAAATGGAAAGTTGTAGGAAAAAGTGAAAAGTATTTATCAAATTATGGACTCTTGTTCATTTATATAAGGGGAGATACGTTTCTAAGATATTAGGATTGAGAAAGTATTTTTCAATTATTTTCCTTCGGAATAAATTCGAATATACAAACCTCCTCATTCATGAATTGTAACTTGAAATAACTACTTCTAAGAAAGGTAACACAACTTATTTTTGGATATTTACCCCGGGAATTAAATAATGCATCCGAAATAAAAATATAAGATACATTGTAGTCTTTCAATTGTTTGACGAAATTTTCATTTTCTATTTGATTCTTTGCCATACAATCCATTATAACACTTCTTTTTGATACTCTTTCCAGATTTTCAGTTAGTGAAGTGGCAGGGAAGACAACCTGTCTATTTGTAAGAGTTGGTATCCATTGAGCGGGTCCACCTATAAATG
>JBDGUQ010000131.1:0-2554 GCA_042215785.1 Candidatus Aenigmatarchaeota archaeon | reverse complement strand
AAATGTAAACGATATAAGTGACTTAGATGAAGAAGAAAAAGAAGCAATAAAGACCTTCTTCAATATACTAAACGAAGACTGGGAAGTGAAACACTGGAAAAATAAAGAGGAGGCAATAAAGCTTTTAAAACACAGTTCAAAACTCTATAAGAGGAAATTTGAGTGATAAAATGTTCAAGATATTGGAAGTGAAGGATACTGTTAGGGTTCCTCCAGAGAAATTTTCTAAAGATTTGGAAAAGGGAATAACGGAGAGCTTGAGGGAGAAGTATGAGGGAATTCTTAACCAGGATGTTGGAATTGTCCTTAACATAGAAGAGGTAGAAGAAACAGGTGAAGGAAAAGTGATACCCGAAGATGGTGCAGTATTCTATCCAGCTAAGTTTAAGATGTTGGTTTATGAACCAACTGAGGGTGAAGTAGTTCTAGGAGAAGTTGTCGATATAACTGAATTTGGAACCTTTTTAAGAATGGGACCTATAGACGGTCTTGTACATATTTCCCAAGTTATGGATGATTATGTTGATTACGATGAGAAGAACAGGAATCTTGTAGGGAAGAAAGAAAATAAGATGTTGAAGGAAGGTGACCTCGTGAGGGCCAGAGTTATTTCAATTTCATACTCCCAGGAGAATAAAGTAGGTCTTACGATGAGGCAGCCAGGTTTGGGAGCTTTACACTGGCTCGAAGAGAAGGATAAACAATCGGAGAAAGAGGAAAAAGAAGAAAATTCTGAAGACAGTGAAGAATAAATATATTAAATTATAGGTGTTTAAAGTGGCTAAAGAAAAGGCTTGTAAAAATTGCAGAAGATTGGTCAAAGGCAATGTTTGTCCTGCATGCAAAACAGATGATTTGACCACGGGATGGAAAGGTCTCGCAATAATTTTGGACCCAGAGAGTGAGATAGCTGAGAAAATGGATATAAAAGCTCCTGGAAGATATGCCATAAAAATGAGGTAAGGTGTTTGAATGAAAGTTGATGTACAAGATCAAAAAAAGAATCCATTTTTAGATAGAGTTCGAATTGATGGTATTATAGAACATAGTGGTGGTTCAACTCCTTCTGGAGAAGAATTGATCGGGTTCTTATCCAAAAAACTCAAAGAGGACGAGGGTGATATAACTATTAAACATATTTATACCCGAAAGGGCATGAACATTTCAGATTTTTCCGCTTTTGTCAGTGGTACCGATAATGTGAAGATAACTAAAAAGAAGGCCACTAAGAAGAAAAGCGAAGAGACAGAAAAAAAGGAAGATAAGGAAGAGGAAAGCGAAGGTAAGGATGAAGAACTAGAAGAACTATTGGATGGCACTATTTCAGAGGCCAAGAAAAAAATAAATAGTATGGAAACTCCTGATTACGAAAAAATACTGGAAATCGAAAAAGAGAATAAAGACAGGAAAGGTATGAAAAGTTTTCTTGAAGGAAAATTAGAGGGCTGATATAATGACAAGACACGCCAAGGTTCAAAAATGGGACAAATACGAGGTAGAAGGGGATGAAGTCAAGAGAGTTAACGATGTATGTCCGAGATGCGGAAATGGTGTTTTCCTTGCCGACCATAAAAACAGGGTTACATGTGGTAAATGTGGTTATTCGGAAATAAAAACCGATGAAGGATCGGATTAAAGTTGGATGTTTTTTAATTCTATGGATATTTTGAAGGTGATGAATAATTGAATGAAGAAGAATTGGTTGTCCTCGGTATCGAGAGTACCGCACAGTAAGGCGGAAATACTTTCGGTATCGGAATAGTCAAAGGAGATAAAATATTATCAAATGCGAAGGACATATATACTCCTGAAAAGAAGGGTTGGGGTATAGAACCAAATAAAGCCGCGCATCATCATGAGGAAGTTAAATATGAGATTCTTGACAAATCTTTAGAAGATGCTGGTTTGGAATTGAAGGACATTGATCTAATAGCATTTTCACAAGGACCGGGATTGCCGCCATGTCTCTATAAAGGATTTGATTTCGTAAAGGAGTTGGTTTCAGATAAAGATATTCCTGTTTTGGGTATAGCCCATACAGTTTCCCATATAGAAATAGGTAAACTTGAAACCGGTTCAGAAGACCCAATAACTCTATACGTATCGGGAGGTAATACACAAGTTTTGGGTTTTTCTAATGGAAGTTATAGGGTTTTCGGTGAAGTGATGGATACCCCTATTGGAAATGGTCTCGATAAATTTGGCCGGTCTGTTGGAATAAAATTTCCTGCCGGACCCAAGATAGAAGAAATGGCAAAGAAAGGTGAAAAGTACATAGAACTGCCTTATTCAGTTAAGGGGATGGACATGTCTTTCTCGGGACTTGTGACCGAAGCTGAGAGGAAATATAGAAATGGTGAAAAACTGGAAGATGTTTGTTATTCACTCCAAGAAACTGCATTTGCTATGCTAACTGAAGTTGTCGAGAGAGCTATGGCACATACAGGAAAGGAGGAGGTTCTTTTGACAGGCGGTGTTGCTGCCAATAAAAGATTGCAGGAAATGTTAAATGAGATGTGTGAAGAGAGAGGAGCTAAATTTTATACTGTTCCCA
>JBDGUQ010000014.1:0-2559 GCA_042215785.1 Candidatus Aenigmatarchaeota archaeon | reverse complement strand
CTATGCATTCAAGGAGTTTGGGAAGAGAGTCGAGTGCGGATCCTATTATACCATAATCAACTGAAGTATTCGATAAAATAGTTTCGGGATAGTGGATCATAGCATAGTTTCCCACAACTATTTTAACGTCCATCTTTCTCTTTATGTATTCTATCCATTCTAAGGTAATGTTGGCCGTGAAAGTAATTGTCATTAACCCCACCATGTCGGGGTCAAATTTTTTCAGTCTCTCAACGGTTTCCTTTTTTGATAAGTTTTCTGCATTAGCGTCTATTATTTTTGGGGTGTGACCATGTGTTTTCAAAATTGAAGAAACATACATCAATCCCAGAGGCACATTCTCATCGAAGGATTCACTCCTGACACCACCTCTTTTTACTTTTTCCGGTATGTAATCCTCAATGAATTCTTGATAAGATACTTGATTTTGAACGAGGGCTACTTTCATTTTATCAAAATAGTTTTTATGGTTATATTTATTTAACATTAGTAAGCACATTAAGATTTTAATAACCTAATTCCTTCCTTTAGATAATCCCTTAATTCCTTGAAAGATCTAACACTGCCTAAAATTTTAATTATTTGACTGGGCCTTAAATAGAACTCTTTGAAACCTCTTTTTACCCAATAATCTATCTCTTTATTTGTGAGATTTGTCCAAGGTCTGGGTAATTCCATTGGTTCTACTTCACCTTTGATTAGTTTTTCGAAATAATCGTAACCCAACTCCTCTTTAACATCTTCATAAAGGTTTGTCCCGGGTCTTGCAACCATTTTCAAAAATTGTGCATAAAAGAGCGGCAATTCCTTTGCAAACTCTATCGTTCGTTTTATTTCCTTTTCAGTCTCTCCAGGACTTCCGATTATGAAAAAACCACATGGTCTAATACCGGATTTTCTAGTTAGGTCTATACTTTTTTTTGTATCCATTAGGTCTATATTTTTATTTAAATTATTCAGAATTTTTTGACTGCCCGATTCAATTCCATACCAAATTAATTGACATCCTGCTTCTTTCATCAGTTTTAAGGTCTTTCTATCAACACTATCCACACGGGCCATGCAAGTCCAGTCAAATTCCAGTTCCATATTTATAATACCTTTGGAAATATTTCGTGTTCTATCTTTGTCAATTAGAAAATTTGGGTCGCCGAACCGGATGACCTTTATTTTTTTGTCCATGACAATATCTTTCAGCTCTAACAATACATCATCTGTACTTCTTCTTTTCACTGACATCTTTCCGTATTCACAAAAATTACAATCAAAAGGACAACCTGTAGATGTATTAACAATGGTTTTGGCATCTGATTTTGTGAATAATACTTTATTATTTATAGGATTCACATTTTTCCTGTCAGGCCAAGGAAGTTTACTAAGATCTTTTTCTGAATTTTTTGGTGAATTTATAATTTTTTCTCCGTCTTTTCTGTAGGCTATACCGTTTATGTTGGATAAATTCTCATTACCCCTGCGTATTTCTTTTAATAGCTTGAGTAAAGGTTTCAAACCGGGATCTAAAATCACATAATCTATGAAATAAAGATCGAGAAGTGTTGATGCATATTGATTTGTTGTACCTCTCCAGACAATTGTTATTATATCCTTAGATTCTTTGATTGATTTGATCCAATCTAGGGCTATATTACCGGTTGTAGTATAATTGACTAAAAAAGCGACTACATCAGCCTCAGAATTCTTCACTCTTTTTATAGTATCATTCTTGTTTATTTTTTCCCCTTCTGCATCGATGATTGTTGTTTCAAAACCCCCTTCCTTGAGTAAAGAAGAGGCGTACATAAGGTCAATGGGTGTATCTTCATTTGGACAGCCTTCTGAGATTTGGTTGAATTTCAAATGTCCTGTATAATTTTTATCGGTAAATTTCTGGTACTTGTAAGGTTCATGAACAAGAGCAATTTTCATAATATATCTTCCTATAATTTCATTGATTACTAACGATAATAAATATTCAATTATCTAAGCCTTCTTTTAGGTTGATTGATTTTGAAGTATTGTTAAATAATAAATTGGTTGGGATTAAATAATTAGTGATGAATAATCATGAAACATAATCTCAAATTAATCTTTATTATTACTACTTTCACGATTTTAATAACCTTTCTTTTACCAACAGATACTGGAAAGAAGGAAATAGGAGGACATCCAAATATTATCGTTATTTCACTCGATGCAGTTAGAGCCGACCACTTACCATGTTATGGATATCATAGAAATACAACCCCGAATATATGTAATCTGGCCGATGATGGGGTTCTATTTGAAAATGCGTATTCACAAGGAGGATGTACCCTCATATCACTTTCTTCTTTACTTACTTCTACTTGGCCTGCCGATAATGGAGTTAGATCTTGGAAAGGATATTTGAAAAGGGGCATTCCAATAGTATTTGATATTTTGGATAGGGGTAATTATAATACCTTTTTATTTAGTGATATGGTACATTTTGGAAATTGGAGTTATTTCGGTGAAAATACTGCAATAATGTATTCTCCAAATACTACTGGCTATGTTAGCGAAGTTAAAAATACAATTACA
>JBDGUQ010000110.1:0-2570 GCA_042215785.1 Candidatus Aenigmatarchaeota archaeon | reverse complement strand
TTCGTCGTAAACACCGGTGCTCACAATGTCATTATATCTTAGGATAACGCCGTAACTTCCGACGATGAATAAGTCGTCATCTTTTATATATAAATTATTTAACGATATTACAACAGGAGGATCAAATTTTGTCCAAGTCTCTCCTCCATCTATTGTTTTATATAAATAAGAAAAAGGGTATACTTCAGAAGTATAATTCCAAGCTATCGCAAAACCAATATCACCTTGGAAACGAATATCCACAACATAACCCAATCCATTTGATAGGAAGTTTCTCTCCCAACTTTGTCCACCATTAGTAGTATGAAAAACTTGAAAATAATCGCCACCGACCCAAGCTTCTTGAGTAGAAATTGGTTCTATACACCCTCCACCAATCACATCAGTTACAGAAGTAACTTCTTCCCACTCATCTCCTCCATTTGTAGTACGCCATACAGCTCCTTCATCGCCAAAAAACCATCCTATATTTGTATTTAGAAATCTTAAGGCATTAGTCGCGAAGGGAAAAGAACCATGACCACCCTGAACTTCTATTTGTTCTATCCAATTTTCCCCTCCATTTTCCGTATGTAGAATTTTGCTTTCTTCTTCGGCAAAGTCTTTCATGAAGACCCAACCATTTAAAGAATCAACAAAATCAATAAGATAATAAATTTCATCAGTTTGGGGTTCAAATAGTAAATCCCAACTATAGCCTCCGTCCATAGTCTTTACAATTGAATTTTTGCCAGCGATCCATCCAATTTCTTCATTAATAAAATCCACATCAGCACAATAATCAATTGGAAAGCTGTCCACTGACGTAAAGTTATCGCCGTAATTATCACTCAGAAATAGAATGGGAGAACCAGTAGTTTCTGTTCCTAATATATGAACGTAATCTTCATTAACAGTAATTGAACTAAAGATAGCATTCGAAATATTTTCTGACTGGAAATTCCAATTTAATCCGTTATCAAAACTGTGCAGTATTACACCATCACCACATGCCCATATTTTAGAATCAATAGCGGTAATAGAACTAAAGTAATTGGTTATCCCAGATTCTGTTTGATAGTTTAATGTCCAAGTAATTCCACCATCATTGGTTTCGTATATTCTCCCTTTATCAGTCAAACCACTCTCTTGGCACCAACTTACAGCCCATCCTTGATTTTCATTTTGGAAATATACATCCCAGAATTCTTCAGCAACAAAATTTGTTTGCGTCGGGTGCCAAATTTCTCCACCATCGTTTGTTCTTAATATTTGATTTTTGCCACATATCCAACCGTTCACTTCATCCAGAAAAAATATATTATAGATTCCAAAATCTGTTTGTTGGTATTGAGTCCACATCTCCCCGGCATCTATAGTATGATAAATAATACCTGTATTATCTGGATTTACCCCTACCGCCCAACCTGTTTGAGCATTATTAAAGCTTAAGGCATATAAAGAACTGGGATAGTAAGTATTCTCTTCTTGAGTCCAAGTTTCTCCACCATCCGTGGTTTTCCAAATTTCAGAGTAGTAATATCCATGCCTTGTTCCCACGATAAATCCTACTTCTGGATTAATAAAGTAGATATCTTGTAAATATGACCAATCTTCATTTTCAATTTGTTCAATTTCCCAACATTCGCCACCGTCAATAGTTTTTAAAAGCGTACCTTCAAATCCTACTGCAAATATTGTATCACTATTAACAACACAAATTGAATGTAACTGATTCATAAAATTGGTTTCTATTTTTTCCCAATTAGTTCCACCATCTGTTGTATGAAACATGAAGCCCGGAGTCCCTACCATCCAACCTTCATTTTCGTTTAAAAATTCTACGTCATCCAAGGTAACTCCCAGAGAAGGGTGTAGCCAAACCGCATATTCCTCCGAATTTACCGTACTTGAAATAATCAAAATAAATAATATTATTAAAATTTTTTTCATAAATTTTCTCCTCTTATAATTTAACGAAGCCATACGTGCATATTGTATCTAATTAATGCCTAAGATTGTTATTATAAGCCTTGGCAATCTTGACATTCACTCAGTGTTGCTTCTCCCTCTCCAGAGGTAGAATGATAAGGTTCAAGAATCCCTGCTCCAGGCACTAAATAAAACGTATATGTCTCCGTTTCTCCTGGAGCTGCACCAAAAACATTAATCCGGCTTCCTTGCTTTACCTGCACTGCATAATTGCTATCAGAACCGGAATCGCCGCTAACAGTAATTTGAGCTTTGGACCCTCTTGCTGAAAAGCTTGCTGTTTCGGTGTCCTCTATAGATGCTAAAACTTGAAAAGTATCTGCAAAAGCTACCAATACGAACAAAATAGCTAAAATCGCTATTGAGGTTGAAATAAGTTTCTTCATAATTACGTCTCCTTTTCTATTTTTACTCATTCATTACAATTTTGAATTGATTTGCAACTGCACGTATTGGCTCCGTTTTATTATTTAATTCCAATTGTTTCCAATTCTGAACTTAATACATTCACCAGAAAGGTAGAGCACAATTCCAGTGCAGTTTACGTAAAATAAAAAATGCCCATACCTCGCTTCTAATATCATATTCAATAAAAGCAA
>JBDGUQ010000017.1:0-2582 GCA_042215785.1 Candidatus Aenigmatarchaeota archaeon | reverse complement strand
GATCTAAAATAGCTGAGAATATAGATGCTATATTGCAATTGTTCGAAAAGAACTTACCGAAAGGTGGTCAACAACTTGGATCTGTGTACGTGAAACTAACTATGGGACCACCGGTCAAACTATAGGTGAGACAATGGTAAAGCAATGGAAAAAAGATGAAGTAGAAGAACTGAAAGATCTTATCGATAATCATGAAGTTGTCGGAATATTAAACATGCACAAAATGCCAGCAGCTCAGCTCTCTGAAATGAGAAAGGAGATGAAAGGGGATGCTGAAATAAGGATGAGTAAGAAAATATTAATGAGATTCGCACTGGAAAAGAGTAAGAAAAAGAGTGTGAAAAACCTAGAAGAACATATGAGAGGACAACCAGCGTTCCTACTGAGTGATATGAATCCATTCAAACTTTTCAAACATATAGATAAAAATAAAACTCCTGCCCCAGCGAGAGCTGGTGATATAGCACCCGATGATATAGTGGTTACAGAAGGAAGTACTGGATTGCCACCCGGACCTGCAATAGGACAGTTACAGGACCAGGGAATCCCAACATCAGTAAAGGAAGGTGCCATAAACGTTGATGAAGATACTGTTGTCGCAGGGGAAGGGGACGAAATAACAACGGAATTGGCAAATTTGCTGAATACATTGGATATGGAACCGATGAGAATAGGACTGGATTTAGTGGCAGCATACGAAGATGGGACCGTATTCACAAAGAGTGTATTGAAAATAGATGAAGAAGAATACATGGACAAATTGACCAACTGCATAAAGAAATCGATAAACCTTTCAATAAACGCAAATTATCCAACAAAAGAAACCGCGGAATTATTGATACAGAAGAGTTTCACGGAAATGAGGAACTTGGCTTTCGAGGCGGACTTAAACATTCCAGAAGTTTTGGAAGATAGGATAACAGATGCGGAAAGGAAGAAAAGGATTTTAGAAGACAATTACGTGAACAAATCTTAAAAATACTTAAAATATTATTTTGATCGTGACAAAGAGGTGAAAAAATGAATTTGGTATACGCAGCTTTAATGCTTCATTCGGCTGACAAGGAAGTTAGCACAGAGAATTTGGAAAAAGTAGTAGATGCAATAGGAGTGGACGTGGAAGAAGCAGAAATAAAAGCACTAGTATCTGCATTGGAAGATGTTGATATAGACGAAGCAATGGAAAAAGCAGCAGTACCCTCTGCAGCACCAGCTCAACCAACAGGAGGAGCTGCGGGCGAAGAAGAATCCGAAGAGGAAGAAAGTGCTGAGGAAGAGGAGGAAGATGATGAAGGTGAAGAAGAAGCTGCCGAAGGAATGGAATCTCTATTCTAGAATAGGGACCTGAAAGAATGACAGTAAACGGGATTCGATTAGTTTTTACTCCTTTTATTTTTTAATTTCATAGCTGGTTTCTATTTTCTCCTTATTTTCCATTATTGATCTTAATCTAGTCTTATCTCTTTCCAGGATATCTGACCATTTTCGATCATATTCTTTATCCTTTTCTGTTTCTTAGATAACTTACTTTTCCCTGTCTTTATTTCCGTGAAGACTACTTCATCATCTCCAAATACTACACCATCTATGGGATCGCCTATAAATCTAAATGATTTAGGATTATATGGGAAGATATCGCTCATCCAAGGAACGAATTTCTCCATGGTCTTGCCATAATTCGTTGAAAGACTCATCTTGCTTGACCTTTCATTCTGATAAAGATTTTGAAATTTGAGAGCCTTTCTTCTATAGAAAACTGTTAATAATATTGCAGTCAATGCAAGAATTCCTAAAAATCCAATAATTGACATATGTACTATTACACCTTCCATTTATTTAATAAGGTTGGTAGCCCCCGACGGATTCGAACCGTCGTCTACAGGTCCAGAGCCTGCAATCCTTGGCCACTAGACTAGGGGGCTCCAAGTAACCAATATATTTCATTTCAAAGAACAGATTTTTATAATATAAGTGTGGGTTCAAATATTTTATATAATCATTTAAATCTCGAATATAAAAAATTAGAAAATTGTTTGGTGATTAAATGCCGATTATAGGGATAAACATAAAGTCTATTGAAGCCAGCAGAGACGATAAAATATCGGGGAACCTAAAAATCAACAATACCCCCACTATAGTTAACATTGAAAAGAGAAAGGTGGCCCAAATAAACAAGAAAGCACTTGGAATAGACTTCAAATACACATGCAGTTATCAGAGTGAAGAAAAGGAGAAGGAAGTTGCAAGTATACAAATGACTGGGGAAGTAGTCTTCCTCGCAGATAATATGGATGATGTCCTAAAAGAATGGAAAGAAAACAAGTCAGTCAAGGAAAATGTTGCTTTACCCACCTTAAATAATATTCTCCGGAAGTGTCTGACAAAATCCATAGGCATCTCTGAAGAGCTCCAATTGCCCCCTCCAATACGCTTTCCGATAGCTAAGAGACAAAAGAAATCATCCAATTATGAAACTTCAGGGGAAACATCCAAATACATAGGGTAGGGGTAAACAGTAAATTAAGGTTCTTTAAACCTTCTTTTTATTTTTTAACGTTTTTTATATCTTTATTTATTCTTTA
>JBDGUQ010000104.1:0-2590 GCA_042215785.1 Candidatus Aenigmatarchaeota archaeon | reverse complement strand
CTCACTCCTCATTCTCCCAAATCGCCTTCGGCGACTTCGTTAAATTCCGATGTTAAATACAATAAAATTTCCATTTCTCGACGGTAAAAAACGGGGGAGTTCCGTGCTACGCACATATAGTCTCCTTCGGAGAAATTTATTTTATAAGGGGACAATTTTAAACTGAAAGGGGAGTTCCTAATAATTAAATCAAGAAAACAGTTTCTTAAAGGGATAATCATTTCCAATATATCTTACTCCAATGTACCAACCTGCAACCAACATAACTATTACAACAATCCAGAAAGGAGTTTGGTATAATTGTGTTGGGAAACTATTCTTAAATATTACAATTGAAGTATAGATAGGCATTAATGTTTTACCAGAATAAAATGGATATGTTAAATCATAAATCCAACTTGGAATTTTCTTCTGTTTAATTCTTAAGATTAAAGCAATTATTCCTAATAAAATTCCAACCAAAATAAACCATTGAACGTATGTATTAACCTGATTCCATGTTGGCCACATAAGAAAAAATATAGCAACTACATTAGGTAATACTGTTGCCCTGCTAACATAATATTTTTCAAAAGCTAATGCAACAATCCAACCAATAACAATCCCGAATAATGCTTCTGTGGCTATCATAGAAATAAGAAACTTAAACATATATTTAAATTTATTCAATAAAACTTTTTACCCAAGTATAAACTTCTGGGACTTTGCTTGGAGAAATTAAATATCCATGATATGTGTCTGATCCGCTTATGCAACCATTTCTTTTAACAATTTTATTTACTGCTCCATCTAAATGAACACTACTAACCCTTATAACCTCGTCTCCATCCTCTTCTGTAGTGTCCCCTTCATTACAGAACCCTGCTATTGTGTAATACTTGGTTGAGCCATAAGTTTCATCACCATAATTTAAGTTGGCAATAAAATTGCTATCATGTTGCATATCTTTACACTCTTGTCCTTGATGACCATATAATGGATTTTCGCATAATCCCCCTATTAACCAACCATATATGCCATGATTCGGAGTTCCGATTGTAATCAGCTTGTCAACCTTACTGCTCCCACCATAGTTTTTGATATATGCTCTTGAGACTAATCCACCCATTGAATGAGCAATAATTATTACCTTATTTTTACCTGTATGGTGTAATACAATATCCACTACTTTCCCAAGTCTTTCCCCATATTCATTTATTGACCTTTCTGTTTCATCTGATCTAATAAATGTACCAGATGAATCTAAGTTGCCTATATAATAAGTTGTTCTTACTGAAATAGGCTTATCGTATCTTCCCCATTCGCCTTGACTAAAAGCCGATTTATCGCTATTTGGTAATATTATACCCATATCTTTATAGGAGGTTAGCTTGTTTTGAAATTCTGAAAAAGCATTTATAGAATATGTTGAAATCTGTTCGTTTAGTACACTATGTCCATGAACAAAAATAATCGGGTAATCTATATTTGGATTAACTTCATGTTCTTCAAAGGCAATATATCCGCAGTCTTCTGGGCAAGATGATTTTGATTCACTTCCATCGCAAATACCATTCCCACAATAACTACCACTACATTTTCCAGAATCAGTACAATATTCTCCACTTCCACAAGGACAATCTGATGAAGTCTTACAATTCTCCCCTATCTTTGGATCACATTTGCCATCGATACAATCGCTAATTTTGCAGTCTTTCGAACATCCAGTTTCACACTCACCCTTGTTGCATACACCATCACCACAATATGCTTGTGCTTTACAGCTTCCACAATCTTTAGAGCATGAGGAGCAAGTCTCACTCTTTTGACAATAACCATCTCCACACCAAACACAATCATCATAACAAGAACCGATTTCATCATTTTGGCATTTTCCATCTCCACACCAAACACAATCTTTATTGCAAACATAAATCTCATCCATTACACATTTATTATTCCCACAAAATTCAATATTTAACATTAACATTGTTCCTCTTTTTATACTCCCTAATACATTTTCAGAATCAGTGGGTTGACTAAATGCCACAATTTCTAAGATTGATACTATAAAGATTATAACTCCTAAAATCAATAAAATCTTTTTGTTTAAGTTAGATTTCTTAATAAGCTTTTTACCACAAAATTTACAAAAAGCTCCTTTTTTGTTTTCTTTTCCACATTCTTTGCAATATACCATTTTTACTTATTTTTATGGCCACAATGCGGACAGAATTTTGAATCTTCATCTAAT
The DNA here is from genome assembly GCA_042215785.1 of Candidatus Aenigmatarchaeota archaeon. Classification (GTDB taxonomy): domain Archaea; phylum Aenigmatarchaeota; class Aenigmatarchaeia; order PWEA01; family JBDGUQ01; genus JBDGUQ01. Next base: position 357 of record JBDGUQ010000104.1, on the reverse strand, counting down.
TTTTTCTTACACTTTGAACAACGATGAATCTTTGATTCCTTCTTTGATTCTTTTTGATGTTCCTTTTTACCATCAGATTCAATTTTAATAAACTTAAACTTTTTGTTCAATCCCCAAAAAAGTAAGACTAAGATTATAAGAATGATTATTCCCCCAATAATCAAAGTAGGTGTTTTAAGAAAATCTTTTCCAAAAAGAGTGATGACCTCTTGATTTTTTTGTGTATTTTTAGTAGTGGTTTGTTGAGTTGTTGTTTTTGTTTCAGTGTTCCTTTGCATTTCTTCTTCTTTAGTTACCTTTTTACAAGCACCACAATCATCAGCACAGCTAGAACAGCTTTCAGAAGATTGGCAAGTT
>JBDGUQ010000112.1:0-2622 GCA_042215785.1 Candidatus Aenigmatarchaeota archaeon | reverse complement strand
CATTCACATCATATAAAAAAACAAAGTCAAACATCTATTTCCAGAGGTCACTGAAAAATTACGGCAATATGATAAAGGATATCCTTGGCTTGAGGAAATGATGTCTCACTATTTCATAGCTGCAGATGACGAAGGTTGGAACATTAATAAAAATGAAATAAGCTATTATTTTGCATTAGGCTTGAATATGGGAAGATTTTTTAAAAGAAAAGAAGAAAAAGGTGAAAATAATGAGTGAGATAAAAAATAGATCTGAAATAGTTTTTTTATATGATGTGAATGACGCAAATCCAAATGGTGATCCCCTCGATGAAGATAAACCAAGAATTGATCAGCAAACTGAGACAAACATCGTTACAGATGTTAGATTGAAAAGGACAATACGTGACTACTTAAGCAATTTCAAAGACCAGAATATATTCATACAGAGTGAAAAGGTGGTTGAAGAGGGAGAAGAACTGATAAAGTCAAGAGGAAGAAAATTAGAAGAAGAATTAGTTGAACTGCTCGCCGAAGAAGAATTAGAGGTAGAGGAAAAAAGGCAATTGGAAGAGAAAATCCACAAGGTCCTAGGCAAAAGCAGTGCTAACGATAGACGAAAAATGTTTCTTGGATGTTTAACTGCCGATAGAGATAAGGAAGAGCAAAAAGAAATCTATGAAAGATTCGAAGAACTTAGAACGACTGTGATTAAAGAGAAAGTGTTCGATAGATTCATAGACCTGAGGCTCTTTGGTTCTACTTTGGCTGTCCAAAATATTCAAGTAAAACAAACAGGCCCTGTACAATTTAAATTTGGTCGTTCACTACATAAAGTTGACTACGATTTTTATAAAGGATCAATAACGATGCCAGTAGAACCAGGTCAAGGGAGGGAAAAGGGGAAGAAACAGGCTGAGTTCTCTCAAGAATACAGATTACCGTATTCTTTGATTAGTTTTTATGGCATAGTTAATGAAAATGCTGCTGAGTATACGGGATTAACAGAGAAAGACATAGATCTTATAATAGATGGAATTTGGAATGGTACAAAGAATTTAATAACCCGATCCAAGATCGGGCAGGTTCCCAGATTATTGATGAGGATTGTTTACGATGAAGATAATTATCATATCGGCGATTTAGATAAGAAAATTAAGATGCGGAATGACGATGGAAAACCATTAACTGATGAAGAACAGAAAAAAATCCGGAGTGTAGAGGATTACATCCTGAATGTCGATTCATTAAAAAAAGCATTACAAGAAAACAAAGAAAACATCGATAGAATAGAATTAAACTTTGACAGTAATTTGACTTTTGATATACCTGATGGAAAACAGTTGGATGAATACTTAGAGGAAATCGGAATAGAAGTTAAAAATCTAGGGTTATAGTGGAGATGCTGATGGACAAAGTAATCACGTTTGAGATTTGGGGAGATTACGCTCACTTCAAAAAAATTGAAACAACCAAATCTCCACTAACATACTCTATTCCCACAGGTACTGCTCTTTCCGGTCTAATCGCAGGGATAATGGGATACAAAAGAGATTCTTATTACAATGTTTTTTCTAGAGACAACATAGAATTTGCAGTAAAATTAGAAAAACCAGTTAATAAAATCCGAGTGAACCAAAATCTCATCAATACAGCTAATCCCCCATATTTTAATCTTAACAAAGATAATCCACGAACCCAGATTCCATACGAATATTTAAGTAATCCCCGATATAGGGTGTATTTAGGTTTAAAAGATGAAAATATATTGGATGGATTAACTGAAAAATTACGGAGCCACAAAACAGTTTTTACACCATTCTTAGGTTTAAGCGAACATATAGCTAATTTCAAGTATGTAGGAGAATTTAAACCTATACAAAGAGAAGCAGAGAAGGTACAGATAGACTCGGTTTTACCAAAAAATAAAGTTGATATTGACTTCAGCGAGATAGAGGAAGGCATGAGGTGGGTTGTCGAGAGTATTCCGTTGTATATGAACGAGGAAAGAGTAGTGAAGGAATATGCGGAAGTAATTTTTGATTCTGCTAGCAATACAATACCTTTAGAGAAAGCTGACTATTTCGCAATCGGAGAAAGTAATGTGATATTCCTGTAATTTTTATAACATGACTAAACTTAAATCACATCCAGAAAAGAGTTTATTTTCACATCTTAAAAACACAGCGGAATTATCTAAAAAAATAGTAGAGTCTAAGAAACTAGAGAATAATGACATTTATTCAAAAATAGCATATCTAAATGGGATTGCTCATGATTTCGCTAAATCAACTACTTTTTTTCAAAAATGGCTTAGCCAGGAGGAAAGAACAGAAAACGCAATACATGGGCATTTTTCTTCGATATTTGGATACTTTTTAGTTAAAATTTTTTTAACGCATAATGGCCTAAAAAATAGTTTCGATAGTTTACCTGCTATTACTTTTGTAGTCATCAATAAACATCATGGAAATTTGATAAATATAATGGGAGGTCATTCAAATCTAGTTGATAAAATAAAGGACAAAAAGAGTAAACAAATAATCAAAAAGCAGATAACTGATATTAGGAATAATAATTTTGATGAAATAAAATCCATTTACAAGGCTCTACTCAATGGCTTTGATTTTGAAATAAGTCTTC
>JBDGUQ010000166.1:0-2631 GCA_042215785.1 Candidatus Aenigmatarchaeota archaeon | reverse complement strand
GTTCCATAGTTTGATAACCAACAGGAATAGAGCAGCTAGAAAATTTCATAACATTACTAATTCGATAATCATACTCGATGAGGTACAATCGATTCCTGTAAAATATTGGAAACTTGTAAACACTGTGCTAAGTTTTCTTTCTGAAAATTTCAATTGCTGGATTATTTTGATGACTGCCACTAAACCTTTAATTTTTAATAATAATGAAGCATTTGAATTAGCCTCAAATAAGGAAAAATATTTTGAGTTTTTTGACAGGATTAATTATAGATTTGATTTAGAAACAAAAAAAATTGATGATGTTAGAAGTTATATTTTTGATGAAGGGAAAGAAAAAGATGTTATGGTTGTGCTGAATACTATAAATTCGTGTAAGAATTTGTATTTAGATTTGAAAAAAGATATGTCCTCCTTTTATGGTATTGAACCTGTTGTTGATGATGATGGTATTTGTCATTTTGGCGATATAGAACTTATCAATTTGTCGACTCATATTTTACCTTTAAACAGAATGAAACGAATAAACAGGATAAAAAGCGATGATAAACAAAAAATTGTGATAACAACCCAATTAGTTGAGGCGGGGGTGGATATTAGCGTTGATATAATCTATAGGGATTTTGCTCCTTTGGATTCTATAGTGCAGACTGCAGGAAGGTGTAATAGAGAGTTTGGACATGAGAAAGGATTAGTTAACGTGATTAAGTTGAATGATGAGAACACGGGTAAGGACTATTGTTCATATATTTACGATCCCACCATTATGGATATTACTAAAGAGTTAATTGGTTCATTTAAGAAAGCGGAATCTGAAAAGGACTTTAGTTTGGAAGGTAGCAGAAGATATTATGAGTTAATTTCAGAGAGGAAAACTCGAGATATAAGAACTTTAGAATATTTGAATACGTTGAAATTTAATGAGATAGGAAAATTCAATTTGATTGAAGAGAATGTAGATTCGTTGAATTTGTTTGTAGAGATAGATGAGGAGGCAGCATCTGTTAGAGAAAGTTTAAGGAATGAAATTTTGGATAGTGAAGGGTTTGAAAGAAAGGAGAAATTTTTGAAATGGAGAAAAAAAATTAATGAATATGTTATTTCGGTTAAAGGCAGTAACAAATTCTTAGAAAAATTGGATAGTTTACCATCCTTTTTAAGTGACGAAAAATTCAGAGTCATACCAAAAAAAGATGTAAAGAATTGGTATAATCAGGAAACAGGTTTCAAAATACCAGATTCTACTTTTGATGTACGTCTTATCTAATTTAGAATAAAATATGAATTGAAAGAGTTGCTTTTGTTTATCAGGTGAGAAAAATAGAATCGATAGAAAATATAACAGGTTTAAAAGTAGCATATTATTTTATCTGTCATACTAAATTATGGTTGTTTCATCACAATATTGGTTTAGAACAAGAGCATGAGAATGTTAAGATTGGTAAGCAGATTCATGAGGATAGTTATCCTCGGATGAAGAAAAATGTAAACATTCGTAATCATATGAAACTGGATTTTGTTGAACATAGGGATCAGTTGTTTGTTCATGAGGTTAAGAAGAGTGATAGTATGGAAAAGTCTCATTTTTTTCAGATGTATTTTTATCTCAATTATTTACAGGAGCATGGTGTCGATGTGAAAGGTGAAATTCATTATCCGTTGTTAAACAAGAAAAAACAAGTTGAGTTTGGAGAAAAAGAAAAAAAGAAATTGTATGAGGTAATTGAAAACATTAAAGAACTGATTTCCGGCGACATGCCCAAGCCAAAAAGAAAGAAAATTTGTAAAAAATGTGCTTATGAAGAGTTTTGTTTTAGTGATAATGTATGAAAAACGATTATTATATTACTCAGGATGGAGAGCTTAAACGTAAGGAAAACACAGTTTATTTTGTTAATGAGAACACCCGTCGTGCTATACCTGTTAACCGGGTTAATTCTATTTTTTGTTATGGCTCGGTTAATCTTACATCCGGCGTAGTTTTGTTTTTAGGTAAGAAGGGTATCCCAGTTCATTTTTTTGATTATTATGGATGGTGCAAAAGTACACTTTATCCAAGGGAGACATTGATATCTGGTGATCTCATTGTTAAACAGGCTGAACATTATCTTAAAATGGAGAAAAGGTTATTGTTGGCTAGAAGATTTGTAGAGGGAGCTTCTAAAAATATCCTGAGGAATTTGAATTATTATGCTAAAGATTCTTCATTTTTAGAAGATCAGATTGATGAGATTGAAGAATTGTTAAATTTTCTACCAGATACCGAAAATATCTCTGGTGTGATGAGAGTTGAGGGAAAGGTCAGGGATATCTATTATAAGACTATAGATAAAATTGTACCCCGTGGTTTTAGGATTAAAGCTCGTAGGCGTAGACCTCCTAACAATCGGATGAATACTTTGATTAGTTTCGGTAACTCCAAATTGTATACCACTATTCTTTCAGAGATTTATAACACTCAGCTGCATCCAGCGGTTTCTTTTCTCCATGAACCTTTTGAGAGAAGGTTTTCATTGGCTTTGGATGTAGCTGAGATTTTTAAACCTATATTAGTTGATAGAGTAATTTTTAAACTAGTGAGTGAAATAAGGGCTGTGCCCTTATGATCCCATTCCGCCTTCGCTTCCTCGGCAC
>JBDGUQ010000027.1:0-2685 GCA_042215785.1 Candidatus Aenigmatarchaeota archaeon | reverse complement strand
AAATCTAATGTAGTAATAAGATGCCCACAGACCAATTTATATGGTATTCCATCGTCTGAATCTTCCATAATAAATAATTGTCTGCTAAAGAATTTAAGTTTTAAAGATCCTTGATTTTGCACAATACAGGAAGTCCTCTGAGAACACAATAGATAACTGTCAGGTAGACGAAGATTTCCACGTAGAAATTCAAACCCATTGACAATACATGGTTGGCAATTATAAATGTAAATGTGAATAGTTTGAGGAAACCATACAATCCCCTGCTTGTATGCGAGGAAACTACAATTCTACTTAATTTTCCTTTCATTATATCGAACGGTCTTCCTTTGAACTGATTTCTTATAGAATCCGTTAAAATACCTCTTGTTATTATCACTCCAGGTACCCATATAGGAACAAGCTTCATATATGCTAAGTAGACCCAAAGTAAAATTTCCACCAATCTATCAATGGCTATATCCAACACAGCTCCTGATTTTTTATCTTCTTCCAATCTTCTTGCTGTAAAACCGTCCAACCAGTCCATGAAGAACAGGATAGGTATTAGAAATATTGCCAATGGATTTGAAGTAGATACAAAATACAGGATTAGGATGAGAAATGGAATTCTGAGAATTGTTATGGTATTCGAATAATCCATACGAATCTACCCAACTAATATAACATGTATCGTTATTTATTTTTATTGTAAATTTATTTAAAAATCGGCAATACAAGTAGATATATGTTATTCCGATTCTTCCGAGAACTTAATGGTAAGAAATTGGTTCAAATGGTTTTGATTTGTGGTATAATTATATTGTCTTTAACAGTTGCTTCTATCCCCCTTTCAAAGGTGGATTCAGACACATTTGTGGAGATAAATAGGTTACATGTTATACAGGATAGTACTATAGTTGTGGGTAATAATTGCACGGCCATAATTGCTCAGACAAGTCCGGAGAGGGCGCAATCCATAGCCTTAGGTTTGAGGGGATTGGTAAATGTAAGACCCAACACTCATGATATTTTTTCAGATACTTTGGGGGGATTCAACATATCTTTAGAGAGAATAGAGATGACTAATTTTGAAGATGGTATGTATTATGCTAGGATGATATTAAGAGATGAAAATAAGATATTGAAACTGGATTCCAAACCATCTGATGCAATAGCTGTTGCTTTGAGAACGAATTCAACCATGTATATTAACAAGACTTTATTGGATGAGAGAGGTAAAGATATTTGTAGGGAGGGAGAAATTCCCAATATCAATTAAAAGAATTAATGGAGGTTGTTTTATGAAAATCGAAGATTATTCTTTTGGAAAAATAGAAATAAATGGTAGGAAATTTACCGAGGACGTTATAATTTTTCCGGATAGAGTGGAATCGGAGTGGTGGCGAAAGAATGGACATGAATTGAACCCAAGGGATATTGGGGAAATACTAGAATACGGCCCCGATGTTTTAGTTGTTGGTACCGGGACTTCCGGGAGGATGAAAGTTCTGAATGACGTTGAAAGTCTGTTAAAGGAGCATGGTATAGATCTAATAAAAGAGAAGACAGATAAAGCCGTGGAGAGTTATAACGAATTAAGAGGCAAAAAGAAAGTTGTTGCCGCCCTGCATCTAACCTGCTAAAGATAAATAAAATAATAAATAAAGAAAAAGGTTGCGGTACCTATCTAAAGGGACCTAATTTCTATTTCATTTTGGAATTTTGTCTACTCTCTCAACGCCTTTCTTACTTACTTTAGGTTTCTTTACTTTGTTAGGCAACCAATCGGGAGCGTCAGAAGGAGAACTAACCATTTTGTAATCTCCTTTGTATACGTGGATGGAATAACTTCCATCTTTGTTTCTTCTACCTCTTTCTCTTAATCTTATGTTCTTAAATCCTCTTGTGGCAGCCTTCAAAGCTGCTTGTCTCGGTGTTCTTCCTGTGAAGATGTGTTGATCTCCTTTCTTGTCGATCATGACAAAATTCCTTTTTTCTTTTTTAGCCATTTCAACACCCAGTTAATAACATAGTATCTCTACCTTTTAAATTTATCCCCTATTAAGGCCCCATAAACCCTCATTTTGGTGTGTTTTTGTGTCAAAATTCGTCATTTAACGTATTTTTTCAGGAGTGTAAGCGATGAATTAAAATTTAATATAGAGGTTAACAATACTTATTTTATGGAGAGATTGAAGAAACTATTCCCCTTTTTTGTCGTATTTTTGCTCATCCTATTTTGTACTGTAGAGATAGATGCTGGAAGTGAGCCTTGGAAAAACAAGCTAGGTCCAAGAATCAAAAAATTGATCGAAGAGGAGGGGAAATCTCATTTCAGAATAATGAAGACTTACCAAACGGAGGAAGTGGATATTATAGTTAGTGGTAGAGATAGAGAAATATTGGAAGAATATGGAGAGATAAAACATAATTTTTGGCTTATTCCAGCTACTGCGATGCGGATACCTTTGGATAGGGTTGAAAGTATTGCAAAAAAGAGCAACATCAAAAAGATAAATATGGATCATGAGGTTCATTCACTCCGGTCTGAGAGTATTCCCATGATAAGGGCGGATATTGCAAGATCAGATTTTGATCTAAATGGAACCGGAGTAAATGTTTCAATAGTGGACAGTGGTATTTACAAACATACCGAATTTCAGAACCCAAATAGAATAATTGAAGAACAATGTTATTGTTATG
>JBDGUQ010000128.1:0-2703 GCA_042215785.1 Candidatus Aenigmatarchaeota archaeon | reverse complement strand
GAAATATTCATGCCACTGAGAGATAAACATCGAGACTATGATTCCGGAGATTTTGAAGACACTGCCTATGATCTGACCGTTGATCCACTGTCTCCCATACGTTCCAATCCCAGTAAAATGATCGAAACTTTGGGGAACATGGAAGAAAATGAGGGTAAAATTCTGGATAAAATACATATAAATTTCTTGGATCCACTTTTCCTTCCCTTCCCCATAAACCCAGAAGAATTTGTGGAATACAAGGGAGAAGAGGAAAAACCCATTCCCAAAAATTTGGAAAATTTTTACAGAAGACACAGCGTATCGAATCAAATCTTTGATTCAAAGAAAGTTGTTGGCAATAGAATAAAGTTAATTGGAAAAAAACTGGAAGAAAATATGTCACTGGACGATGTAGAAAAAAATATGTACGATTCTAAAGAGGAAAAATTTGATGATGAATATATAGATGAATACAAAAATTACATGAACCAATGCAAAGGCATTATACAAAGGATATGTAAATTACAGATGGACGCATTCATGGAATCACATAACACTGGTGATAACCATGTATACCTATTTGGTTTCAAGAACGATCTCCCAAATATCTTGTCCAGCAAGATTCTAGAAAATGAAAAATTTGAAAGGGTTGTTCCTACAGAAAACAGATCTGGAAAGACCAGAAACCATGTAATAAAGGGAGGACTTCAGGATGACATCTCTCTAAAAAGTTTGAAAATCAGGATGGAAAATACGTATCAAGAGGATTAAAATGAAATGGAATTACTCCATATGTGAAGAAGGTGGAATTTCCTACTGCAAAGGATGCGATTTTAAAAAGGAGGTAGAAGACAATCTGGGGAAAGAGGTAAAGTGTAGTCTTGACTATGAAAAACAGTTAGTAGAAGGGATAGATCAAGAAGAAAGCGAAGCCTTTGGAGAAATGAAAAATGATCTTTTGGAAAATGGACGTGGAGTGCTACCAGTGGAACTGGCCGCTGAACAATGTTTTAGAAATAAAGGTAAGATAGTACCATTTGGGGGAGGAAGCATAGAACCTCTCAGGATAAAAGAAGGAGAAGAAAGAGATTATAATATAAGAACTTCATGGATGAATAGAAACTGTGCTATAGAGATCCTTTCATATGATGAAGTGGACAAAAGTAAGGAAATCGGAAACCTGATGTCGAGTTGGAAAACCCCAGATAAGGTCAAAAAACTAATGCTACAGGGAACACTGGCCCATAAGTTGATGTTCGATGACCCGGGTTTTGAAGAATATCTAGACTGGCATATCTTAAATGATACTAAAAGAGAAGAATACTGCGAAACCAGTGTTAATTTTGATCTTGATATCGAAGAGAATACGATCATGTGTGAAGGAACCCCTGACGCTGTTCTGGCAATTGATGGGAACGATGAAAAAAAGATATTTACAATGGATGGAAAATTTTCACTTTCTCCGCCCACAAGTGCCCACAAAAGGTATCAGAGACAGGTCGGCCTCTACGCAATGGGGTTGGAGAAATTACTCACAATGAAAGAAGAACACGGTGCAATAACTTACCTAAAGAAACTTGGACGGGGACCTGCCTTACAAGTATTTGAAATAGACGAAGATTTGAGGAATGAGATTAAGGATTTTGCACTTGAAATAGATCGTGTTCTCAAAAATTCACAAACTAAGAAAGACTTACAGAAATATAGAGAAGAAATTAAAAGTAGTGGAAGATGTGAAGAATGTTTCAACCTCGGTTGGTGTGAAGAACACTTACCTATCTAGTCCCACTTTTCAAGAGCTTTTTTCAATTCCTCATGTTTTTTAGCATACTCACTCAATTCTATATCATTTAATGCAGCATCTAGAGCCTGTTTCATCGCTCTAGCACCAGATTCAGTTCCATCTGGATTCCCATGTACTCCTCCGCCTGCCTGTATCACAATATCCTTACCCATCCTCTCAACTAATTTTGGCACAACACCCGGATACAAACCACCAGAAGCTACAGCAAAGGTTTTCTTCATTCCAAGCCAGTCCTCTTTCAAAACTTGCTTGTGGGCCTCGACCTTATCCGATTCAATCTCTCTCTCAATATCAAGAACTTCATCCTTACCGCCATGCATCTTTCCGAGATCAACCGTTCCTATATGCAACTGATCACCACCTATTAATCTGGTGAGCTTTGCGATCGTTAGCATAGATATCCCATGTATAGGATCCCGTGTAAAAGCAGCGTGACCTGCCCTATGACAGTGTATAGCTATATTCTTACCTTCTAAATAATTCCTCATTTCCTGGAAACCGGACCAACCAGTGGTTAGAATATCAATCATGACATACTTTCCACCATTATCAATAACAAAATCTGCCCTCTTTTTCATCAAGGAAACTGGAGCGGTTATGTTGGGCATGTAAACTTTCTCATCACCTGTTTCTTTCTCCACCCTCTTCCTCATTTTCAAAGTTCTCCTGATCCTTTCCTTGAATGGGTTGAACTTCATACTCGATAAATTCTCATCGTCTTTTACCACATCTAACCCCCCTTTCCAAGCTTTATATGCAACTTTTGAGTGTTCTCTAGCGTTTAAACCTAACTTGGGCTTAACTATTGTACCTAGTAAGGGCCTCTCATGAATTCCGAGGAGATCCCGTATTCCTTCTATACCTAACTGGGGTCCTTCGAACTGTTCTATCATTTCGTCCGGAAAATCAATATCCTG
>JBDGUQ010000078.1:0-2715 GCA_042215785.1 Candidatus Aenigmatarchaeota archaeon | reverse complement strand
AGGACGAACTTCATTAACAGGTTCAGGTTCTTTTTCTTCTTCTTCCTCTTCCTCCCCTTTTTCTTCCTCTTTGGTTTCACCCTCCTCTTCCTCTTCTACTATTTCCGCTTCTTCTACCTCTTCTTCTTCCTCTACTTCTTCTATTTCTTCCACTTCATAAACATAAATAGGATAGGGAACGAAATTCGAATATTTTTTAATAATGGATTCAATGCGATATTTTTGCACATATTCTTGGTCGTCTTTTTGTAATTCAATAACAATTTCTGTTCCACGATCTTCTTTATCACAAGGTTCTAGAGTAAAATTACCCGAACCATCGGATTCCCATACATATGCAGGTGCATCTTTTTTATATGACTTACTGTAAACCTTCACAGTTTTTGCAACCATAAAGACGGAATAAAAACCTATACCAAATTGCCCAATGATATCTAAATCTAATTCTGTCTTTTCCTCTTTTCGTTTTTCTAATGCCTCTAAGAATTTTTGCGATCCGCTGGAGGCAATTGTACCCAGATTTTCAATAAGTTCTTCTTGAGTCATCCCTACTCCAGTATCCTTTATGGTAATTGTACCTTCTTCTTCATCGAGAAAGATATCAATCCGGAGCTCAGCATCAGGATCTACAATATTTTTATCTTTCAAAGAAATAAAATGAATTTTCTTGAGTGCATCGGTCGAGTTCGATATTAATTCCCGCAAAAATACTTCTTTATGAGTATATAGGGATTTACTTAAAATGTCCAATAATTTCTGAATTTCAGCTTTAAATTCATATTCTTGTGTCATTAATCTTCACCTAAATCGATTATTCTCTCCGAAAATATGAGAGAGCCTAAAATATAGTATCGCTTTGAGTGTTTTACTATAGGTTATAAAATTTATTTTGGGTTTTAAAATTTTTCATGATAGTTAAGTAAAGGTTAACAAAACACTCCTTTTTGTATCCAAAAGATTACAAAAAACTAATGCAAACTCAGATTGAATAGGAAAAAATTTTCATCTTCATTTGATTTAAGATGCATCCATAACATTTATTATTGCAGCCTACCCTACTGCACTGCTAGCCGAAAAATGGAATCGACGTTTAATTATAAAAATTGGTATTGTTATTTTTGGTTTAGGGTTAATTATTGCTTTCTTCATAGAAAATCTAACCATCTTAACTATTGCCAGTTTATTAATTGGATTTGGGTATGCATGTATTAATATCAACACTCTCGCCACCGTATGGAGTTTAGCCCCTTCTCCACAAAAAATCGGTACATACACCGGAGTATATTATTTCTTTATGTATCTAGCAGAGATATCAGGGCCTGGGATTGTCGGAGCAATGACTGATTTATTCGGTTGGAATTTCTTTTTCTTGAATTGTGCCATTTTTATTATTTTAGCTTTTATTTTCGTAATGTTGGTTCAACGGGAAGAAGTTGAACTCACTGAAAAGGAAAAAGAAATTATGGATGAACTTACCTAGGCTTTATCCTACAATTTGAAGCATTACATTTTTTATTTTTCATGTTTTTTTATTAACTTCCAATAATTAACGGATGTATCTGATAATTAAAATACTCTATTTAGGAAGCAAACTAAATTTCACGATTTTTAATCTTTTGGGTTATTGTCTTCGCTTTTTCATGTAATTCTTCAGTAATAATTTGGTATTCTAAGGCGCGATTTAAGAGATCTTCGTCAATGACTTCCCGATCTCCGACCATATTCTCCACCACATCGATCTCTAAATCTACATAACGAATTCCTTCCCGAGTAATTTCAATAGGGGTGTTAATGTTGAAATATCGGCCTTTAAGTTCTTTTTTGCGTGTATAGTAATTAGAGGTATAATACCAATTGCCTTCTTGAAATTCGGAAATAGAATAATCACCCCGCTCTATAGGTGTATTTAATCCATCATAAAGACCGCCTTCCTTAAGAAAACGTTTTAAAACAATTTTATCAGGGATTTCATCTTCATGAATCACATCTTGAATGTAGCCGGGTGATAAATTCATAGTTTCCCCTGTAAGTTTTTGATGGGTAATTTTTAATTTTTCACCTTTATCCAAAAATTCTTGGAAATAAGCCGGAATAAAATTATGTCCAATTTTAGTTAAAATGTTTTTACTGACACCCACAAGGAGCTTTTCCGTGAAATCAACCAATTTGTCGCCCGGTAAATAATTCACCGCTTTATTTCGCCAATTACGATTTCGACGACGAGGATTTCGTGCGATATAGGGTTTGTCATGTGCCGATTTGAAGATATGATGATAATCAATAGTAGGAATGACATCGCGCCTTACTCTATCAAAGTGCTTTTTAACCATAGCAGGAAATATGACATTCACAGAACGGAAATTCGAATAAATTTCACCAATTTTATCCGGAAATTCGGTTATGGTTTGCTGAGTCTCAATTAATTCTTTTTCTAATTCTTCTACTTCTGCTAGAATTTCTTCTCTGCTAGCCAATTTAGCGGCAGTTCGAAATATATAACCATATCGCTTTTGAAGTTGTATTTCTTTACCCAAATCAAACAATCGTTTTTTCTGTCTGCCATCGGTAATTTTTTTGGAAATTATGACTTTATTATTATAAGGAACAATAACAATCAAATCGCCGGGAATAGTATAATAGGACCCGAGATGGGCAACTGTTTTCCCGGAATCTTCATGAGTAACTTGAAAAATTCCTTCTTTTGCATCTGGTATA
>JBDGUQ010000127.1:1473-2722 GCA_042215785.1 Candidatus Aenigmatarchaeota archaeon | reverse complement strand
CATTCGGAATGAAATGTATAGAGGTATCAGCAACTCTTACGCTCTCAGAAATGGCCTTTATATAGTCAATGGGTTCGTGTTCTATGACACCAGATGAAAAACATAAATCAAAAGAGTTATTTTTGAATGGCAAACCATTTGTAATATCAGAAACTACATCTGGATTTATATCCAGAGTTACCGTTTTCAAATCTTTAAAATGAGCCTCAAGTTCCTGTGTCATAAAACCTGTAGATGAACCTATCTGTAAAGTCTTAAATCCGTTCTGGCAATTCTTCTCCAAAATGTTCTGTATAATGGGTAGCATCCCACCTCTCGAAGAACTGGGATGTAATCTATTATTTTGTCTTTTCATATGTTTTTTCATTTGAACTATTTATGTTTTTATTATAAATACTTTAAGTGAATTTATGACAAGAAAATACACTATTGATGGAGAAAAAATTAATTTAACAGAAGAGAAATGGGATTATCTAATTATTCTTGACGCTTGCCGATATGATTATTTTCGAGATATTTATGGTAATTATTTTGGTAAAGGAATTGTAAGAAAGGCAGTTTCTCCTGCTACCACGACAATAGAGTGGCTGGCGAAAACATTTCCAGACTATTATGAGGACATGATTTATATATCAAGTAGTCCTTTTGTAAAATCTAGGACAAGCGTGGAAGATTGGGGGATATAAATTTAATGGAAGTAAACATTTTTCTAAAGTAATAGATGTCTGGGACTGGGGTTGTAATGATAAGACTGGAGTAGTACATGCAAGTAAAATTAATGAGGTTACAAAAAATACTATGGAAAAGTATCCAAACAAGAAATTAATAATACATTATGAACAGCCCTATTACCCATTTATAGGCGAGAAATACAGGAAATATTTTTCTGAAAACAAAGGTAAAATAGAAGGGGGAGCTCAAAGTGATCAAAGTGCAAATTTACTTAAAGAATTTCTTAATAGTTTTAGGGGAAGTTTTGATAGGATTGTGGATCACTCCATGCAAAGAAGGTATTTTAGGGAATTCATATGGAAGTTAAATAAATTTATAAATTTACAGAATCTTCCTCAGAAAACTTTGATAGGTACAGAGGAAGGCATTGATGGAATTAGAAGGGCCTATAAGGAGAATGTCCATTATGCATTGTCCCATGTAAAAGAACTTATAGAAACTTCTACAGGTAAATTTCTCATAACCGCAGATCATGGTGATTATTTAGGTGAATATGACCTTCTATTTCACGGAGAAG
>JBDGUQ010000127.1:0-1463 GCA_042215785.1 Candidatus Aenigmatarchaeota archaeon | reverse complement strand
ATATAAAATAGGGTTGAAATATCTAAGTTAGGAATATACCATAAATTAAAAATTCATTATTAAGTTAAATTTCAAGCATTATATCCCAATTCCCTCAATTTTCTTTTTAATTCTTCTTCATCTTCCCTTTCCATTCCCCTCTTTTCATTTACTTTAATGGGAGGACAGCTCTTGATTTCCATATTTTTATTTGAATATATTCCCTCCTTAACTTTACCATCCATACTTCTCGGAATTGGAGAATTTAAAACGGGTAAGATACTGGGCGAAACATCTTTTATTTGTATATTTTCGACCTTTGAACCATCTTTAATAAAATCTGGCCCAAATCCCATTATTGTACCAAAAATATCATGAATGTATCTTCTTCTTTTTGAATAAAGATTTGGCATGGGTCTATAACCAACCAAAAAGTTTTCTTTAGCCCTTATAATAATATCAGGCAAGTTGAAATTTACCTCTCCCTGATTTAGAATTTCTTCCCTCTTCCAAACGTTTTTAACTGCTTTTTCTTTCTTCAAATTTTCTTTTATC
Source organism: Candidatus Aenigmatarchaeota archaeon (assembly GCA_042215785.1). Lineage (GTDB taxonomy): Archaea > Aenigmatarchaeota > Aenigmatarchaeia > PWEA01 > JBDGUQ01 > JBDGUQ01. Next base: position 929 of record JBDGUQ010000127.1, on the reverse strand, counting down.
TCGTCCTTTAACCGGGGGACTTCCTTTTCGTTGATTGTACCCTGGTTAAATTTATTTAATTTGTTTAACCATATACCAGATATCTCATTCACAGATGTAGAAACAGAAAAAGCTTTGGTTTTTTTAAAATTTATTTTTCCCAGTGCCATATTTTGTGATGTATCTATTTTATCTCTCTGAAAAAAGTTACTGAACCTTTCAAAAATTCTCATCCCTGCCCTGACTAGATTCGTATTGTAACGTGATATGAAATCGGAAATTCGGGTCAGGAATCCAACATTTCCCTTAAACTCAAGATATCCATTTTCTTCTAACCAGTTGTTGATATTGAAGCGATTGTGGACCTTTTTAGCCCCATGATCACTCACGATTATAAGGTTCCAATCATTTTCCTCAACTTTGCTAACTATCTTCCCTACTTCCTGATCCAACACTCTGTAAACCCTGTCAAAGGCCCTTTCTTTATTTCCATAGTGTATGACTTCATCTGATAGCTGGAAAACTCCAACTATTAATTCTTCATCCCCGTTTAAAATTTCTCTAAAAATTTCAACTTCCTCTTTGAAATTTTCAATACCTTCTTTTAATTTTGTGGATGTTAGAATCCAGTCAGAATTTTTAATTTTACTTAAATCTAAGTCTATATCCTCAAAGTTTCCCTCACCCTTCCTTTCCCAATCACCGACCATAAAGCCCTTTGTTCTATATGGTTCGACCATTGGAACGGCAATAACTCCTGATTTGTAACCTTCTCCTTCAACTAGGTCCCAGAGAAATCCACCTTTGAATATTTCTGTTAAATTCAACGCTCTTTTCTCATAATTTTCATTTAAAGTAAAAAAGTCAAATAGGCCAAGCTGTCCTGAAGATTTTCCCGTGAACATGGAAACCCAGGCAGGACATGTTATGGGAGGTATTGTACTTTTGAG
>JBDGUQ010000067.1:0-2747 GCA_042215785.1 Candidatus Aenigmatarchaeota archaeon | reverse complement strand
GTATAGAGCAGAGAAAGATGATACAGTACTGGTATTGGGAGTCGGGAACACGAGTGGTGTAGGAAACAATGGAGAAAATCTAGAGGAAACTGAAGAAAAAATCAAGAAAAATATAAAGAAAATGAAGAAAGAGAGAGAAAAGGAAAAACAAGAAGAAAGAAGTATCATGGACCAATTAAGCCCATTTTAATCATTTTTTATGACTTCTTTGCCATTTTCTCGGGGAACTATTTTTAATTCGGGATTCTTGAACTCGTTATCCAGTTCATCGCCCTGAAATAATTCATGTAAAAAAATTGAAAGTGCTGCAACTTCTGAATGTGGTTGATTGGTCACAGCTACGTTGTAGTCCACCAAATCATAAATTTCTCCCGGAACTTTCTGGGAACCCACTATTACTAAAATATCTTTTTCAGTTTCTCTGATTTCCTTAATTTTATCTTGAACGGATTCTCCATACATGGTTAAGTGGACATTTACGCCGTCAAAATTCTCCAATATTTTTTTCCAACTATCTATATATTGGATGTTAAAATTTCCGCCCCATCTTCCCGAAGTTTCTTCTATATTTTCCTCTAATTTGCTATCTTCATCCCCAGAGTAAAGGACATTTGAAGCACCCAAAGCCCTTGAAGTAAGGCAAACATGAGTAGTTAAACGTTTGTCCCTTCCATGCCTATGCCCCAAACGGAGAATTTTTACATCCATCATTAAGAAAATGTATATTAATTTTAATAAAGATTCAAGCCTTAGAAATACATTATGCCTCTAAATAAATTGCTAATAGAAAATAAAGAAAAAATAATAGATATATCAATAATGCTTATCATTTTAACTTTCCTTCTTAGCTACTACAAACCAAATTTATTACTACTCGAAACAACGACCTCGGGAGGAGACATGGGTTCGCATTACTATCCTGCAAAATATCTCATGGGAAGTCTAATTCCAAACGGCAAGATTACAGGATGGTCACAAGGATGGTACGCTGGATTCCCAATATTTCAATTTTATTTTCCACTTCCCTTTTTATTGATGGTTATATTGGCCAATGTAGTGGCGTTTCCTATCTCCTTCAAAATAATAACAGCTGCAGGAATTTTCTTGTTGCCTTTATGCAGCTATTTTTTATTCAAATTTCTCAAATACAGATTTCCAATACCCATATCATCTTCCATTCTGTCCTTATCCTTCCTTTTCATGGAAGCAAATAGTATGTGGGGAGGGAATATACCTTCCACTCTGGCAGGTGAATTCGCATTCAGCATAAGCCTTTCATTGAGCATTCTTTTCTTGGGAAGTTTATACAGAGGCATTGAAGAAAGAAAATATTGGATGTTGAACGGGATCTTATTCGCACTTGTAGTTCTTTCTCATTCAATAACTGCAATGGTCATATTTTTCACAACCATATTCTTCCTTCTAGAAAGGAACAGAAAATACAATCTAAAGTACTTGCTAAAAACTTACTTAATTTCTCTTTTGTTAATATCCTTCTGGTTCCTTCCTTTAATAGCAAATATTGGATATACAACCGAATATGCAGGCAATTGGAGTGTTGAAATCCAGGAGATATTCCCTCTAATGATATCAATTTTCTTTCCTTTATCTGTGATGGGAACACTCTATGGAATTAAAAATATGGATAAGAGGATTTCCTACCTAATATTCTTTCTTTTGGTAGCCTTATCGTTTTTCCTTCTGGGTGAGAATACAGGGGTAATCAATATACGCTTCTTGCCTTTCATTCAGTTGATGCTAGTATTAATGGCCTCAACATCTCTATTACTTTTGAAAAGATTCGAATTAACTGAACTTCTACCAATAATTTTGTTAATTTTCGTATTACTTTGGGTAAATTCCAATGTTAACTTCATACCTACATGGATTGAGTGGAACTACGAGGGATTCCAAAACAAAGAATTATGGAATGAATACAGTTCTGTAAATAATTTTTTGAAAGGAAATGAAAACGATCCCAGAGTTGTCTATGAACACTCGGAAAAGCATGATAAAGCGGGGACTCCAAGAGCTTATGAGTCATTACCTCTGTTTTCAGGAAGATCAACCCTAGAGGGACTCTACATGCAGTCCTCCATAACATCTCCATTTATCTTTTACATACAATCTGAAATATCTAAAGAGCAGTCCTGTCCATTCTATAGAAAATATTCATGTACATTTACAGATATAGAAAACAGTGCCGAACACCTCAAAATGTTCAATGTGAAAAACTTCATAGCGGTTTCTGATAGAGTAAAAGAAGAATTAAGAGCCAGTAAAGAATACGAATTGAAAAAAACATTTGGAATATATCAAATCCATGAACTGAAGACCAACAGCAACAAATACGTCCACGTTCCCGAATATCGACCAGTGAAAATTGGGGGTGATTGGAAAAAGGTCTTCTATAAATGGTTCCAGAATGAAAGTCTCCTGGATATACCTCTCGTTTCTTCACATCGAATTGGCAATGAACTGGAAGGAATACCGGAAACGGATAATTTTGAAGGAATACCGAAAACACGTATAAAGGACAACTGTTCCATAAAAGAAAATATAACACAGGAAACTATTGAATTCGAAACGAACTGTATCGATAAACCACATATAATCAGAATTTCATACTATCCTAACTGGCAAGTCGAGGGAGCAGATAATGTATATTTGGTTTCTCCATCTTTTATGCTAGTTTACCCTAACCAGGAACATGTAAAATTGTATTATGGGGAAACATATATTGATAA
>JBDGUQ010000068.1:0-2762 GCA_042215785.1 Candidatus Aenigmatarchaeota archaeon | reverse complement strand
CTTTCATTATTGATTTCCAATAGGAATGATGTGGTAGATATAACATCCAAATCAGGCTTAATTTTTGAATGTTTGGGATTCCATGAAGACCAGTATCTCCAAACCCCTTTTGGTTCTTGTTCGCTTAACAGAAAGTTTATTCCCCTCTCCGTCATTGAGTGGGCTTTGTTGTTGTTTACGTCCTTTATCGAATATAAAACGAAAGTTGTGATAAAGGGGGAGCTATCAAAATGACATTTTTTCATGTCTTTTTCATGGCAAGCATAGGTTTTAAATTCGCCATGGTCCAATTGAGACTCATAAAGAAAATCTATGGCCCTCTTGACCGATTGATTAATCTTTGAAATTTGGGAGATATTTTCATTTGTCTTTATATCCTCATTTGTTTCAGACTTAAAACCAAGATAATATGCGGATGGAATAATGAGAGGTTTGAAAAACCTTGTTTTTTGTTGCTTTGAGAATTGCAGTCAATTGCAGTCTCTTGGTTTCAACCTCTCAAGTTAGGATTTGATGGGTAAATCAAACCCCTCTAATTAATATTAATGTGAATACTAGGACAACAAGGATTTTGTTCTTCATGTTAACTATAATTATTATCTATACTCTTAATACTTAACATGGCAAAATATACGGCTTTTGTCCTAGTTTTTTTTATTGTGCTTTGCGGATGTATTGGTCTTGATGGGAACACAAAAAAAAATACCACCACAATCCCAACAACTATTACAACTACTTCGGTAGAATCTACGACAACCACATCAATCTCTACCATCACTACCCTAGAGAATATAGCAGAAGATAAGGATTTATCGATATGTAATGCTATAGAAAGTCAATTCACAAGGGATGAATGCTATTACTGGATTGTCAACGTAAGATTAAAGGAAAATCCTTTAATCTGTGAAAAGATTGAGAGTTTCTATTATGAAGATTTGTGCTATGTTGAGGTTGCCAAACTTAGAAAGAATCAATCGCTCTGTGGGAAGATCCAAGACTATGAGTACAAGGATAGATGTTATGGGCTGGTTGCTGGGTTCGCAGAAAATTCTTCTATCTGTGATAATATCAGTAACAAGTTATACCGGGAGGAATGTAAGTCTCTGATTGGAGGATTTGAAGATCTCCCTAGATGTAATCGAATTCAGAGCCAATTTTACAAGGATGAGTGTGATTTTTTCTCTGCCATAATTGGGAAAAATAAGTCAAAATGCAGTGAAATCCAGAACCAGAGACATAGTGACGTATGTTATTCCATCTTTGCAGTAAATGAAGAAAATCCATCGATATGTGACCAGATTCAATACAACTATAATAAATATTTCTGTTATTTTTATATTGCTGAAACTGAACGGAATTCCTCACTGTGTGATAAAATCGAGGACAAACACATCAAGGAAAGTTGCCATTTATTGGTTAAGGAGAAGGAAGTAGAATAGTAACACTAATAGGCTGAATGAATACACTAGAAAGACGTGCTTTTCGTTGTAATCCTTTCTGTTTATTAGATAGAATTGTACGACCCCAAGTAAAATGGCTGGTATTAACAGATCCTTGGCTATGAAATAAAATGATGAGTAGGTAAGTATAAAGAATAATCCGGTAAAGAGTTTGGCTTTTTTTAATCCCAGAAGAACAGGAACAGTCTTTATTCCTGCTTTTTTATCGCCCTCATAATCCTTTATGTCTATGAAGTTCATTGCGGCAGTAAAACCAATCAGTAGAATGGCTAGGATTATGTTCGGAAATCCATGGACTGTTCCTGCTACGAAGGTGAATCCGAGCATTACCAGCAACAGTGAACCTAAGGAGATGAACAATTTTGAAAAGAAAGGAATCCTTTTTAGTCTGAGAGGTGGTACAGAATACAGGAATGCAGTTCCAATAGATAGGAGAATAAAAAATAATGTCTGGAAATTGACAAACACTGCATAGAACAGAGCGAGTAATGGAAAAATCTTTTCTGTTCTTTTATAATCCTTATAACCAATTTTAGGCTTTATAAGGGGCCTTTCCTTGTTTGAGATTTTATCTATTTCATAGTCATGTATATTATTGCTTACTAGTGCATAAAGCCATGCAAATGCAATGCTGATTGCTATTAGCATAAGATTGAAAAGATCAGTTATGTTAAATATGCGTAAAGAAGCATCCATTCCCAGTATAAGACCAAGGGCAAACATCAGTTCGAAGTGTAATAATCTCCAGGGCCTTATATCATCAAAAAAGATTTTGATACGGTCTCTGTTTATTAAATAGGATAAAATGATTCCAGTTACGAATATAATCAGTAGGAATAGTTGTGTTAGCAATAGATTCATGTATTCCATGTTGGTTAATCCCAGTACTTTGTTGAGTATAATTGGAAGTGCAGCTAAAATGAAAAGCAAGGTGTATGTCAACAGAGTATAGAATAAACTCTTGATCAGATTTGAATTTTTTATGTAAAAATAGATGAGGGATCCTAGCAAGACTAATGCAATTTCGATTCTTTGGCCTGGAGTTATTCCTTGTCCTGTAAAGTCTCCAAAAAAGGTAAAGAATCTCAGAATCAAGTTGTCATGAACTCCTGGCAACATATAGGTCATTTTATAACCCTTGCCTTGACTTATTATCAAATCCAATAGAGGGGCCAAGTTCAGGATAATGAATGATGGCAAGACCACTCTTGCTATTTTTATAACGTCTGTCCTAGTTGCTATATAGAACAATAAAATTAGAAGCATTGCTAGAGCTATATAAGATACATAGTAATGCACGAA
>JBDGUQ010000116.1:0-2780 GCA_042215785.1 Candidatus Aenigmatarchaeota archaeon | reverse complement strand
TCCTATTCAATAAATTCTTCGGGAAGCGGACAAGCTAAAGTTGAAAGTGATGGAAATAATTACCAGGTAAACTCCACTGTAGATTCCAAGAAAGATAATTTTTCCGGGAAAGGATCTTTCGAAAGAATATTTTCATTTTTTGATAGACTGTTCATTTCCGGATTAGTAAGAACTTTAAGTATTTAAGCTTTACGACCAATATATTTACTAAAGAGTGATAAAATGTTAAAAAATGTACGGATATTATTACTTGCAATAATTTTAACCTTTCTATTTATCAACATATCTCCAGCAATGGCTACCAACTTCCACCAAGTAGTACAGGTCAACGGATCCGCATATCTGAAAACTGTTTACGACGATGGATCCACACAGATGCAGCAAATAGTAGAATCCGATGGAAACATGTACATCAATATGAGCATTGATACAGGTCAAGAAGAATTGATAGAACTTCAGGAATACGTAAACGGTCTGGGTGGTTACGTAAAGAGCATGAGTGGAAAATGGTCCAGTGATGCCGAGGGAGCAAGCCTGAGTGATGTGGCGGAAGCCTTGCAAGATGCTGCAGACTACCGCACAGGAGAAACTAATGATATATCTACAATAGACGAAGCAATTCTCCAATCCATTTCGAGGATATCTTATTCTGAAGCGATGGATATACTTAACAAAGATATTAATCCCACACTAAATTCATTCAACAATCAAATAAAGGATAATATGTATTCCATAGAAGCAATATCAGATACTTTAGAAGTTATTGCACCTGAAAAATTCTGTGAGATGAAAAGAAAAGTTCTCAAAAAATATGGCCTTGGAACGGTAAAATGTGGTTTACATTCCAAGAAATGCTACAACGGAGATATCTACACGTACGAAAACGGAAGGGACTATTGTATACATACAGATATGGATGTCGGATGTTATGAAAAGGGAGGATGTGGACATATAAAGAAATTGGAGATACAGGATACTGAAGTAGATAGCTATTTGCCTGTTCATGTGAAATTCTGGAACAACAACAATAAGATAACAGTAGAACCGAGGATAGATGTTAATTTGTACAAACCTATGGAAGAAGAGGTTTCCAAAAAGGGAAGTGGATTTATAGGTAAGGTCAGGCCAAATGAAAGAAAATCAGCTACCATAGCTGTAAACACTTCTAATATGACTGCGGGTAGCTATGAGGCCGAGATAATAGTTTCCTCTGGCAAAAAAGAGATATACGATAGATTGAAATTCAACCTTTATTCTCATGGTGAAATACCCAGAGAAGGGATTATGAATTTCGTGGATTTCAAAGACAAGCCCGAATACAATGAAACATTAAAGATAATAGGTAATTTTCAGAATACGAAAAATATTTCCATATCACATAGAATGATGGGAAAAATTTACTGGAACAAAACATTATTAGAAACTTTGGAAAGTAATGAGAAGTTCTTGGAAGGAGAAAGTTCGGAAAATTTCAGCTTGAGTTACAAACCTAGAAAATATGGTAATTATACTATCATAGTGGGGATGGAAAATATGGAAGAGATGGACAGACTAGATTTTAGCTTGGAAAAACCGGAAACTGAAAATCCTGTGGGTAGATTCTTCTCATCTTACGGAGCTAATTTTGTTTTTCTTGTGGTAATTTTATTGTTTGCAAGTTTTTTGTTGAAAAGAAAGTTAAGTGAGAAAAAATAGGATATCCGGCACAAGGAAACCCTCAATTACGCACTAATCACTCATCCTTAAAAAGATTTCCATGTAATAACTATATAGTGGAAATTTTTTGGGTGGTCTAAATATTCATGATTTTTGATTTACTTGTATCTAGCTTTATATTCAACAATAAAATACCTTTACTTATTCTCAATTACTATCACAAATCATCTTTCTTCTCTTTTTTAGATTTTCAATCTGAAAAAAATTCTAAGAGCTATGGGAGCAATGATCCCCAGAGGTTTTCGTGTTTAAAATCTACAGGACTATCTTGTAGACCTGAAAATAAAAAACGCGCGATAGACAAAAAAGGTGATTAAATGAATTCAAAAATTTTAGTAGCACTCATGATTATTGGTATCGCTTCGACGGTAGCGGGCGCAGGAACCTATGCCTATTTCACGGATACAGAAACATCAACCGGCAACACATTTACAGCAGGAAATCTGGATGTAAGTATTTCTGGACATGAAAATCAGGAATTTCCAGTTAGTTTCAACAATTTGGAACCCGGAGTTATTGTAGGCCCAAAGAAACTTCTGCTTAGGAACACAGGATCTCTTACAGAAATGATCGATGGTATCAGAGTAAGTGGTTTGACAGAAAACGATAAAAAAATCATTAAAAGAGGGTATGGACACTATACAGCAGGCAATACTGTATCAGAAGATATAAAGGAATTTTATGGTGGATATCCAGAACTAGAAATAGATTACGGCTCTCAAAATGCAATTTACAAACTAACTCTACCTGAAGACTTCGTAATTGGAACAGAAGATAATGTAGCTTTTACATGGGACTCTGACAATGACGATGAAGCAGATTTCCAGATAAGTTGGCATGCAACAAAATCAAAGCACTACAATGGTTACCATTGGGGATATAAAGATGTATCAGAAGGTAGTTGGAGCGCATGGCAAGGAGTTCCTAGTTGGCTAGACAAAAGTAAAAGTGGAAAAGTCATAACAATAAAGGTTCCTCTTGAGAAACTTGGGGATAGTAATTCTGAATACAAATTTGGAATGAATGGATTTTATCAACATGGTTCTCCATTTGACAATCCATTA
>JBDGUQ010000046.1:0-2759 GCA_042215785.1 Candidatus Aenigmatarchaeota archaeon | reverse complement strand
TTCGACCATTCACAACATATACTCCGTGGAAAACAAAACCAAGGGCTACTAGGGGTATAATTGTTGAGGCCCCGAGAAAACTATTTCCAGCTACAATCAAAATAAAAGGTTTGGCCAATACTGTCAAACCAAAGACCGAGGGAATACCCAAAGCCAGAAAATATTTAAGTGAATACCTGAAATGATTCCCTAATTCGTGCATCTTTCCTTTTTCCCACATCTCCGAGAATACTGGCAGGAGGAGGTTGGTTATGGGCAGGATAAAGAAACCGGCTAGACTACCAATTCCATAACCTGCAGCATAAATCCCAACAGAGGCTGAAGATGAGAGAACAAGTGCGATAATGTATCTATCGCTGGCATTTGTGATCCAGGAGGATATAGATTGAGGAATCAATGGCAGACTATAACTGAAAAAAGATCTGATTTTTGAGAAACGGGGAAATACAAACCCGATATTCTTGTAGATGTTTAAAAAAATTCCAAAAAAGAGAAATACTTCCACAGAAACAAACATGTAGATGACCTCTATTAGACCGAACCCCCGGAGAACAACAAGAGCCGAGAGAGCCGCAGGCAAGAGATTCTTTAAAATTACGATAAGAGAATACATTAACGTTTCTCTGCGAGCGAGAATGAACTTCATATTTGTCGAATTTATGGCCGAAAAAAGGAAAAAGATGAACACCTCAACATTGGCGAGGGAGATTACGATTTTAAATTTTTGATGAAATGTATTGAAAAATCGAAAACAAAAGTTGTAACACTGGAAACACCAAAAAAAGGAAAAAATTTCTTCCAGAATGACTTGAAAAATATAGAAAAATTAAAATTTTATTGTTGAATCTAAATTCGATTATATTATTAAATTTCTTGAATTAGTTCTAAATAATCCTCTATTCCATCAACCAGTTTAATTATATTCTCTTTCTCGATGCTCTTATCATCACATGCTTCTGGATACCTAGGAATACCTTCAAAAAATGAATTTTGATACGCGAACATGAATTCCAACAACTTTTCTTCATTAATGAGTCCCTTTTCCAATTTTTTTTCGATAATTTTGGGTAACTCTGCAATTTTCTCAATCTTTTCTACCTCATCAAATGTATTATAGAACGCGTTGCCAAATGTGATTACTGGCTTCCGGAAGAATAACGCCTCAAATCCCATTGTTCCTGTAATTGTGGCAAGTAAAGAACATCTTTTTATTAAATTGAAAGTATTGGTATGAAAAGATATCAATCGTGTATTAGGCAACTTCTTGATTTCCTTGTAGAAAGATAAGTTTCTATTACCATAGCGAAAATGCTCTTTTACATATAACATGTAATCTACTGGTATGCTCTTGGAAAGGAGTTGGAGTGTATTTATTTGGTCCATGTACCATTTTCCATATATTGAAGTTGAAATCTCTGGTTGCTGGTGCAAAGGAAAAAGAACAAATTTTTCGTTCTCTTTGGGAAATTCGAAGATATTCATATTTCTAAAAAACCATTTTCTCAATTTGAAATATTGTTCATTGAAAAAAAAAGTTGGTAATTTTCTATCTACGGCCATTCCCTTTAAAGTACGTTTTATTTTCTTATATTTTAAGTAACGAGATAATGGATGTGCGGCCATAGGTGCCTTTTCAGGTTTATTTATAAACTTCTGGACAAATTTGGATGTTTCTTCTTTCTCCTTGTCAGTTAGCCCCTTTATTTTAATTTTTTGATAATTAAGCTTTAATAAGGGCAAGTTGTTTTCAAGATCGTTGCTTATAACAAAATTATTTTTGATGCTTGCTGGTTTAAGCAATATAATCTCAACGCCTTTCTTTCTTGCTACTTTATATAGAGTTATTGTGTGATAGCCTGCAACACCATAACATATAAGATAGTCTGGTTTTATTTCCTCTAGTATTTCTTCGCTTTTTCTGAAAATGTAATCAAAGTAGGACAGAACCTCTTCTCTCGGAATCTTGGAGCGTTTCTCTTTTCTTATTCGAGTTACATTCCAAACATCCCAGATATTCAGTTCGTAGTTTCTTTCGCATTTCCGGATGTAGTTAATGTCTGGTTTAGATGTGTCGCTGTAGAGCTGTTTGATATCTTTGATTTTGTCTTCGTCAACTTTTTTATCAAGTAAAAATTTTCTGTTTCTGGGTAAAAAAGAGGCATAATAATCTTCCACCATATATCTTCTTTTTAACTCCTGGGCAATTTCATAGAATAATCTGTGTCTTCCTCCGCCTCCTGTCATGAATAATACTCTTGAAACTTTGTCTTTACTAAACATTTTTAATTGGCATATAGAATTATCTGGATATCATTTATGAGAAATTTACCAATATAAATATCTATGTGTTGATTTTTAAATTCTTCTGGATTTTAATAATCAAGCACCAATTATAATATGTTCGATATGAGAAGTAAAAAATCTGATAAGATATGATGAAAGTATTATTTTGTTCTTACAAGAAGGACACCTACAAGAAAAACGGAGAATATTATTCCACCAACTATTGGCCTGATTTTATTCCTAGGTTAGCCAAAAGATTTGAGAAGTTATATGCCATGGCCCCAGTTAAGGAGGGAAGACCGTCTTATGTACAGAAACTGGAAAATCCTACTCAATTGGAAATAGTTGAAACCAAGCCTACTGTACATCCCTTTCTGTGGAGCTTCTTTAATTCCTCAAAATTCAAAGAGATTCAAGAAAGGGTGGATCTGGTGGTGATGACTGCTCCATCAGCGATTACTTATATGAGATATATG
>JBDGUQ010000106.1:0-2816 GCA_042215785.1 Candidatus Aenigmatarchaeota archaeon | reverse complement strand
CCCTTCCTTCAACAGCCCTGTTACCAGTTCTTATACTTTTTCTAGGGATAGGAGATACAATGAAAATATTTGTAATTTTTTATGCATCTTTCTGGCCTATTTTACTTAACACAATAGACGGTGTGAGAAATGTCGATAGTATACTCATAAGCACCGGGAAAACATTCGGACTAGAAGAAAGGGAAATTTTGACAAAAGTTTTATTACCCTCTGCCTCCCCATACATTGTCAGTGGATTGAAGGTAAGTTCTTTAATGGCTTTGGCATTAGTTATCACTTCCGAAATGATAGCTGGATCGAGTGGTTTGGGATATTTCATTCTTCACAGCCAAAGAGTTTTTAAAGTCAAACAAGTTTATGCAGGAATAGCAGTTATCGCATTGATAGGATACCTGCTTGGAAAATGCTTCTCTAGAATCGAAAATAAATACTTGAAATGGAATATTGAATAAAATCAATAAGTAAGTTGACTGGCATTGGATTTATTATTTATGAGATCGTTATCGTAGCAGGAATCTATAAGAACTTGAATGTCGGAATTTGCAATTTCTTTCTGGTATTTAGCTAAATTTATTTCATAAGCAAGTTCTTCACCTAATTTGGTATACTTGGGTAACATTGCCCTGGATTTTCTGGGATTCTCATTTATGTAGTCAATTGCCATGTCAATAGCTTTCCTGAATTTTTTAATTTTAACTTCATTATCTGTTATCCAAGATTCCTCTGCAAACCATCCAGCTATGAGAAAATTGGGGGAAATAACATCCATAGGACTTTTATCGAGGACCTCAACACTTCCATGTTTCTTACCGATAGTCACAAATGGTTCAACCATCATTGCTGCATCGATTTTATTATTTTTCAAGGCATTTTCCATCTGTGGAAAGGGGACCTCAACCAAACTAACTTCACTTACACTCATATTATAAGTGTTTAACCATTCCTTCAAAACAAGTTCATTTATATTACCCAAAGTATTTACAGCTATTGTTTTACCCGTTAAATCGGCCGGTTTTTCCAGTGAACTATTATTCTTAACTAGTAATTGATGGATTATTTTGTTATCTTTGGAATCTCTAAACCCCAATGGACCAATGATTTTGTAATTGAAACCTTCATCATGAGCGCGTATTAGTGAAACAACATTTGATCCTCCTATTTTAATATCTCCACTGTTAACTGCTGAAGCAACAACATTGCCCCCAGACATTGCCACAGTTTCAATCTTTAAGTCCATATCATTGAAATAACCATTTTCCTGTGCAACATAAATAGGCAAAAAGTCAGCTATTGGTAAAATTCCGACCTTCAGTGTCTTCCCCTCATTTGAATTTAGGGACATCGCACCGAAGATGATTAGTATAGAAATAAAAAACAAGACAATGATCCACTTCCTATTCATCGACATATTATATTGTACAATCATATACTTTTTAAAGGTTTTGGTTCATTCCCATCAATGAAAGTTTCAAACCATATTTCAAGTCCTACCAAAAAATCAAGAACTTCGTTATTGAGAGACCTCCTGTGATCAAATCCGGCTTTGGACCGATTTTTTAACATTTTATTAATACCTCTCTCTGAAAAAAATTCCCTCTCTGACAATTTCCTTACGTAGTTATCAACCAAAGGCCAAGAATCATCGACCATCATCTGTATACAATACCCAAAACTCATTTTATCCCTATCAATAAGATATTTGGGCAACCTATCTCTAGAAATCCTTCTTATAGGTTTTTTGTTAATTTTATCTTCTAATCTAATATTATAGGAGTAATTCATAACATCGGTATCAAAATAAGGATACAGAAAAGAATTCCTATCTCCTAAAAAATAATTATTACCCAAAATATGATTCAGAGTAAAGCTCTTCAATAAAACATATGACCTTTTATCTGCGAGGTTATTAAACCTGCATATCTGGTCCTTTATATTTTCAAGATTCCCATATTTTTCTGAACTGTCTTTGAACTTATGTGAATATATTCTCCTTCTCTCAAAAATATCAGAAAAATGAAAAAGGGTTGCAACCTCTCCCATTCTATTTTCAGTTTTCATTAATTCCATTGTTTTGAATTTATTTGGTAAGGCAAAGTTAAGAAATTTCAATATTTGGGAAGGTAGTAATCTTTTCGCATTTTTTATCTTCTGAGCAAATAAGAGGGGGTTAGGTACATCAAATAATTCATCAGCTCCCATTCCCTCCATCAACATCAAATCATCGGAAGTCAGTGGCCTAGCCTTTTTTGTCTTGAGAACTAATTGGAATGGTGTTGGATCATTTGGATATTGCCAAACATACTTTCCGAAATTATCGTAGTTTTTATGATCGATCTCCAGCTGATGATGATCTGTATTATATTTGTCGGCTATTCTTCTAGCAAAGGCAGACTCATCAATCTTTTCCCAAGGATATTTTATATTATAGGTTGAAATCTTTGTTTCTGTTTCTCTAGATATAATATCAACCAATAAACTTGAATCTATACCTCCAGAAAGGGCCACACCTATTCTTTCCATGTCCGATGTTAGTCTTTTAACAGAATTTACCATTAATTTCAATAACCTATTTTTATCAAGACTTCTTTTTCTTCCCAAATTCGGAAACCAATATGTCTTCCTTTTTACTTCGTTATTTTTGATATTTAATAAATTCCCTGAAGATATCCTTTTAATGCCTTTGAATAATGTCCCACTGTCAACAGGTGCACCCATAGTCAAAGTTTCGTTTATAGCATTGAAGTCTGGCTCAATTTCAAAGGCCGGGTGAAACAAGATAAATTTAGGATCCGAACCAAACAGTATTCTATCTTCTA
>JBDGUQ010000093.1:0-2822 GCA_042215785.1 Candidatus Aenigmatarchaeota archaeon | reverse complement strand
GGAATTGGAAGAGGAAGAAACAGAAACTGTTTCAGAAAGTAGTGAAGAAGCATCTTCAGGCTCACCTGAATTGCCCTTTTGAATTTTCACTTCTTTCCATTTCTTAGTATTTTGGTTTCATTATTTTGATATGTAGCTTTTTTCATGTATTAAATATTAATTTGTTGTAAAACAATATTTGTCCTGTGTATTATGAGTGAAGAAATAAGAATAGTTGTACCTACCTACAACGAAAAAGACAACATCGAAATATTAATACCCAGGTTATTCGAAGTTTCTGAAAGAAATGATCTAGATGTGGATGTTTTAATAGTTGATGATAATTCTCCCGACAATACGGCCAGGTTTGCAGAAAAAATGGGTGAAAAATATTCCATTAAAGTCATAAAGAGGAGCAAAAAATCCGGATTAGGTACGGCATATATAAGAGGTTTTAAAGAGTCGCTGAAAGATGGTAAAGATATCATTTTTGAGATGGATGCGGATCTTTCGCACAACCCTGAATACATCCCTGATTTTGTGGAGAAAATAAAAAGCGGTTTTGATGTTGTTATAGGTGAAAGAAAGGAGGTCGAAGGCTGGGGATTGTATAGAAAGACTATTTCTTGGGGAGGTAATTTTATTGGGAAAATTATCGCAGGCGTTAGCTTCAATGATTTAACAACAGGTTATAGGGCTTATAGGGATGAGGTACTTAAAGGTATAGATTTGGACGAAATAGAATCTAATGGATATGCATTTCAGCTTGAAATGTTGGCCAAATCTATGAATAAAAATTTAAGTATTGGAAGTGTTCCCATCGTGTTTTATGACAGAAAGATGGGTAATAGCAAGCTATCCAAGTGGGATATAGTTGAGTTTTTCAAGGTAGCTTTTAAAATTAGGTTCAGTTCTCTTATAAAATAAACTATTCAGGATTTACAATTGTTAAGGAGAGCCTCGGGAGGGATTTGAACCCCCGATCTGCTGGTTTCTTTCTGTCATCCACATGTCCATAAACCAGGTACAAGCCAGCCGCTCTGACCGGACTAAGCTACCGAGGCAAAGATTTTTTGAATATTTCCTCAAATATTTCTCTTTTTAACCTGTTTTTGTTAGGTCCTTTTGTAACCTTTGCATGTATAGGACATATTTGTTGATAAAACTTTAATAAATTTTCTTTGTTTCGTATTTTGACTAATAAACCATATTCCTTTTTAGAATTCCATTTTGATGTTTTTATTCCTATGTTTAAATGGAGGATTTTTAATTGTTCTATAATTTTTTTATTTTTTGAACTTCCTGAAATTGTTCTATTTATAGAGATACATCCCTCATCTTCCCAAAAGGACCGCAAAAATTCTTTTTTAAATTCTTGATCTTGTTCAAAAATAATATTATTTAATTCACAATTTTCATTGGATGTAGAGTAATTATTTATAAATTTTCTTAGATAAGTCCATAGTTTCTTTGAAAAAAACTGAACTTGATATGATTTCGATTTTCTTTTAATTTCTAAAAACTGTGTTGGTTGTATATTGAACAGCTTTTCTATGTCCTTTATAAAAAGTTTTACTAATTTTTTACTTGAATTTGTGTATGCTATTTTATAATCATAACCATCCTTGAATACACTACCATCAAATAAACAGTGTCCAATAAATCGACCTAATTTGGGAGTTATATTTTTTGGTATTTTAATATTTTTAGTCCCTCTTTTAACAAAATTTTCCCTGGTTTTTTTGACTTTCGATTCCAATTTCTCCTTCCCTTTACTGGACATATTTACATTTCTTGCATATTTATACGAAGAACTTGGAGAAATATCTAATTTTTTGGCAATTTCTTTATAAGAGTTTCCCTCCCATCGGAGCCTTTTTATATTAGTAATAGTATCTCTATTTAATATAGTAGATATCCACATCTAACTTTTAAAATCTATTCCTTGACTTTATTTTTAAATTCGAGCAAATTTATAAATAACTTGTACATTGTGATTTGTCGAATATGTAGTGTTATAATGAAAGGAAATGATAAAGGTATTTCGACTTTAGGAGAGTTTATAATAATAATAGGTGTCATTTTAGTATCTGCTCTATTTATCTTATCCTTTCAGAAAACCATAACTCAGGAAACCGAAGTTGCGAAGGAAATGAGCGTGAAGGAAATTGGAGAGAGGATTGCAGGTTTAATGGAAAGGATAGACAACGAACCGTCTTATGCAGTTCAAACTATCGAGATTCCAAAGACTTCTGTTGAAGTAGAGGACGGTATTTTAACGGTCAAAAGGAACGGAAACGTGTTCTCTGAAAGTGTTCCCAGCAATTCTCGAAACGTTTTTCTCGAAGATTCATTCAAAATTACCATAATAAAAAGAAATGATAAAATAACCTTGTCCAATAATCCTCCAATTTGTAACCTAAATTTTCTCTGTGAACCGAAGGAGTGTTTTTCTGACTGTAGGGATTGCTACGGACCTTCGCCAATATGTATTGGTGATGGTAATTGTACAAAGGTAATAGGAGAGAACTGCGAGAATTCTCCCCAGGATTGTGCATGTGCTAATGGAAAGGAATGCTGTCCTTCACATCCAAATGCAGACAACCATAGCTGTTTGAATATAACGGAAAGAAAGGATGAAGGTGAGAAGTGCTATTGCGATAACCAGTGTTCTGATAATTTGAATTGTAATCCAACACATCGTGATTTCAATGGCTATGAGAAGGCTTGTTGTCCACCTGGAAAAGGTTGGAATGGAAATAAATGTGTCAAATTAAAGACATTCATATTGCTTTTTGTTCAGATAAATGGCAGAGTTTCAAACTTCCGATCATTGGCTAATA
>JBDGUQ010000076.1:0-2838 GCA_042215785.1 Candidatus Aenigmatarchaeota archaeon | reverse complement strand
ATTCCTATTAGAAAATTAAGGTGGGTAAAATAAACCAAATCAACAAGAACACTACCAACATTGTTCCCAGTATCACAGGAATCATTATTTTGAGGGAGTGTTTTACGGTTTTTGAATACATCTTGTTATAATTCTCGACCATTTCATCCGTGTTAGCCTGTTGTGGATATCCCACTCTAACACCGCAGTTGGGACACACTTCTGCTCTTGCGTCTATTTCCGCGCCACAATTCTGGCAGTATTTTGTTTGTTTGTTCTGATCATTCGACATATCAATTGTTTTTATTGTTCATATATAAATTTTTAAAAATCGAAGGTGATTGTTAGTATCAACAAATCCGATGAAATTCAACAAATTTAAGTTTTCCCTTTTAAAAATTGAATAGTGGTATGATGGCAAATAAAGATCTCATCAAAGAAGATTTTAGTGAAGAATATGAAATAACCGATGATAAGGTTAAATTTAATGGTAAGGAAATAGATTTGGGATGTCTACCAATAATGGATAAAATGAAGGAAATGGGCGATCAAGAAATTGTTTCCGGAACCCTTCATAAAATACATGATAGGTACAATAGCCTGTGTTCTTTCCTGTGTGGTTCGACAAAATTTGAGGACGTCTATAATAACAACAAAGAGGAGGCTGACAAATTTGCTGAAGAACTTGAAAATATAGCCGAAAAATATGATTTGAGTCCTGAAAATTCCCCTTATTGTATTTCACTTTTGGATTTAGATAATTCATATATTGGAGCCTTCGGTGAGGATCCATTTGAGTGGGCAGTACCATCATTGAAGATAGAAGAAAATAAATAATAACATGTTAGAACATTTTAAAAATAAATTAAGTTTTTCTTAACATATAATGATGTGGTAAGATGGTAAATGCAGAAGAGATAAAGAACAGATATGGAAAATATTCTGGAGAAGACGGAGAACCAGATTTCAATGGTTTGAATATAAGATGGGTAGATATACCGGTATCACACGTAATGTCACAGGAATTTAGGGAAAAAGAGAATTTCAAGAAAATTGTTTCCGCAACCCTTTATAATCTTCTGGATAAAGAACAGATGGATAATATAATACCTACCGGTTCGAGAGCAAGATTCCAAGTCGCTTATGAAACTTATAAGGAATATTCACAGAAAATCGTTGGGAGAATAAAGGAAATTGCATCACAATTCGAATTAACCGATGATTCCGGCAAAATACCTTCAACGATTCTTGAGAACTCTTATCGGGCTAATGTTGGTTACAAACCCAAAGAATGGGGTTCCGACATATACAAGTAAAGAACGAATATTTCTGTATGTGAACATTTTATTTCGACGTGTAGTTTCTAATATGCTATCTTTTAAGCTATAAACAGTTTTGATGTGAATATAAATGATTAAAATATCTATTTAATGTTTTTTTCATATATTATTCATCTAAAACTAATTTTATCACGTGCAGTTATCTTTTAATTATTCAATTGTTATTATATAATTCCAGGTGGGCTAATATTAAATATAGACAGATGTCGAATATTTGTGTTTTTTATGTTTGAGAAAAAATTTAAGCAATACAGGGAATTTTACAGCAATCTCAACACAATAATGAGGTTACCCGCTGTTAAAAACGTTTCCCAGTTGAATGGAAGAAAATTACTCATAGAGCTGAAATAAGTATGGATGGAAGAGTACTTGAAAGCCATAGAGTTACTCCGAAACAATTTGTTTAGTTGTTAATATTTCTATCTTGAGGAAGAGTAAAATAAAATAAAGAAAAGAGTGGAAGAAAGAAATAATGAACTTTAATCTTTCTTCGCATTATTTTAGGATTTTCTGTGGCATAACCACCAATCGTAACACTCCACTTCACCTTTTTCTGATTGCTTCTCCCTTTTCTTGATAGTTTCTTCATCGCTTGCCGGTGGAAGTATTACATCATCCCCGACCAATTCATTTTCTGGCCAGTTTGCCGGTATAGCAACTCCTTCTTTGTCTGCTTTCTGGAATCCTTTGATCATCCTCAGGAACTCGTCCATGTTCCTACCAAGTTCGGCAGGATAATACAGGATAGCTCTTATGGTCGATTCGGGATCTACTATGAATACTGCTCTAACGGTTGCTGTTCCACCTGTGTGATGTAGAAGACCCAGTTTTTCGGATACTTTACCTCTACCATCGGCTATTATCGGAAATTCTATTTCTTCGTCCAGATTGTCTTCTATCCATTCTGCCCATTTGAGATGGCTGTGTACTTGATCTATACTGAGTCCTATCAATTCCGTGTTTAGATCTCTGAACTGGTCGTACTTCTTCTGGAAAGAATAGAATTCTGTTGTACAGACAGGCGTGAAGTCTCCGGGATGTGAGAACAGTAGGAACCACTTTCCATTGTAATCTTCTGGAAGATTCACCTTTCCTTGTGTTGTTTGAACCTCCATTTGAGGAAATTTGTCCCCTATAAGCGGCATACCTTTATTTTCTTCATTCATCTATATCACCTCCATAACGAAAAGTTTAAAAATAATGAGTGTAATACATATTTATAGATACGAATATAAAAAAGTATCGTTCGAAATTCGTCGTAAAAGGTGATTAAATGGACGAAAAAGATAAGAAAATAATTGAAATGCTCAAAGAAGATGGCAGGCGACCATTCACTCAGATAGCGGAACAGATCGGCGTTACCGAGACCACTGTCAGGAAAAGAGTGAAAAAATTGGAGGATGGAGGAGTTATTGAAAGGTATACGGTAGATGTTGATCCAAGTAAGCTCGGTTATAAGACTGTAACTATACTGGGCCTTGATGTTGAACCCGAAAAATTAATACCGGCAGCCGAAGAG
>JBDGUQ010000121.1:788-2799 GCA_042215785.1 Candidatus Aenigmatarchaeota archaeon | reverse complement strand
TACATCCAGATAAGATGAACTCCTTTGAAAATATTGTAGTACTTAAAAGAGATGGGGATGTTTTTGAATGGTCCCAGGAAGATGGGTTGATATCTCAAGAAAAATATAATATTGTCACGAGAATACTGTACGAAGGAGAATAATAAACCGGAAAATGTAATTTTACTCTATTTTTTCTAATTCTCTTTTTACATCCTCAATATCTGTTTCAAATAACAAATTTCTTATTATCTCGATATCTCCACTTTGAATCCTCTTGATCTGTTCGGGAAAGAGAGCTTCATATCCTTCTGGTCTTTTCCTGTTTTTGTATTTAGAAACCACAAAACCAAGTTCATGAAAGAGTTCGTCAATTTCTTCTGCCTCAAGATTTGATATTCTCTGGGATATCTCACTTATTTCTTCCTCTGAAATTTCATCCCCTTCAATATTTTTCATGGGATACACCTTAATATAATTCTTCAACTTTATTATAACTGAAAAATATGGAATAATTTTAAAAAACGACGATTGAAACTAACTTTCATAGTGTTCACAGCTTTCACAGACTCGCAGATCTTCATTTCTCTGTCTCCGAAGTTCTTTTGCCTCTCCATGTGTTAGTTCTTCGCTTGGTCTTAATCTGCTTAACCTTGCGATGGATCCATTATTTGAATCAACAGTTTCTGGATGAAAACATCCATAGACTTCGAATAAACCATAATCTCCTAAAGTATCCACATTTTCTTCGTCTAATTCAGCCGTCGTTCCATACTTACACTCTTCCCAATGTCCACAGCCCATACTATCATATTATTTTTAGGGAATGAAATTTCAATATCTTTCGTTTATCCCGTAAGTTATTTTAACCTTTATGTTCCTTTTTGTTATGTGTTAATATGAAAGATAATTTTACTTTAGATCTCATCATGGCTTTAGATGGTCGGGATGAGCCACAGTCTCCTAAAGATATCTATGAGAATAATGATGAGATAACCGAACATCCAACAGCTGTCTATCTCCAGCTTGAACATATACTTAAAAACAGTAATGAGATAGAAAAAATAGGGGATAAATATAGGTTAGCTGATCGGTGAAAAGTAATTTACTTATTGATTAAATTTATCCAAAGACCCTTTCCCTAAATTTCACGGATCATCCTTCTTATCTGACCAGTTTATACATTCTATTTTGTTTATCTTCTTCAAAAACTTAAAAAATCTAAAAAATAAGTTGCTATTTCTATACTTTTAAGATGTCATTTTATAGATTTTGTCCGATGGGTAACATTCGACATATATCGTTACTTGAATAAATTCAATATATCAATTTACATATAATACTCGTCAAAATCCTTCTTCATCTCGGTTAATTCTGGAATTATTTCATTTGAATGTATCTTGGAAATATGCTTAGCATAGGTTTTAGCTATTTTATGAACGATTTTATTTGCCTTTTCAATTGCACATTTATTCCCAGATTCTGAATAATTCCATAGAGAATGGATGATATCTTTCTTCAAAGCCATTTCAACATCCTTTCCTTCCGATTCCGAAAGATCCAAATAAATCAACCCTATCTGATCATTTTCTATAGCATAGGGTATTGCTCCCTTTCGATTGTCTGTTTGCACTGTTTCTGGCAGTGTTTCATAAATTCCTTGGACAAAATTTTGGAGATCTTCATCACCAAAGATATTGCAGTATGTCATAATTCGTCTATAGTCATCTTCTTTCCATATTTTTTCTGAAACTATATCATGTCCTCTTTCATGCGCTCCGACCATTTTAGAATATGCTATAGATATTTCATGTATTCTATCTTTGAGTGTTTTGGAACCATTTTCAATTTCTTTCTCTGAAAGGCCTAGTTCATTAAAACCTTCCCTAATGAAGTCCTCTCTAAAATTATGTGGATAGTGCAGAGGTATGTCTTCGTCACACATATTTACCCCTCTTAATCTATGGAGACGTGACCAGAGTAAATTTTCTATAGATTTTGTAAATGTGTAAATAGTTTTGTCGTCTAAAAC
>JBDGUQ010000121.1:485-778 GCA_042215785.1 Candidatus Aenigmatarchaeota archaeon | reverse complement strand
TTTGTTCTCATTTCTTTCCAGCACTTCACCAAGTATTAATCCATGCTGATCTTTGCTTGAAAAGACTGTTTGGTCACATGATGTTAAATTGTATATGAGTTCGTCACCAAGTTTACCGTTTATTTTTTCTGTATCATAAATAGAAAATGAATCATTTCCAAAATTAAAGTGGGGATTGAATTCATCGTCTTTCTTTAAAACACATTTCATTTCTTCTTCTATTTTTTCCCAGTCTTCTTTTTCTATTCTTTTTTCTGGTGATTTTTTCGCTTGAATTCTTCTAAAAATTGCCC
>JBDGUQ010000121.1:0-475 GCA_042215785.1 Candidatus Aenigmatarchaeota archaeon | reverse complement strand
TTTCAACATTTCTTCTTCGGATTCAACTATACTAATCTTATCTACATGGTCTACGAATTCCTCTGTCTTTTCTATTAGTTTTCCCACAAATTCTTTATTTGACATGATATATTCCTTCAGAATATTAGATATTAATTTTTTCTGATTAATTTCTTACATTATTTACATATAACACTTCCAAATCATAACGATAAGTTAATTATCGAGGGAAAAAGTTTAATATCTTGAATAAATTTAGTCATATTCCAACTGGCAGATATTTGTATTTTACTAATTTTTTCATGTGTAAAGTATAATCCAATTTACTTAGATGTGTTTGATAAGAAGATTATGAAGGTTATGTTTCCAATGAGATGGAGACATGGAAAAATCTGATATTATATATTGATAAATGGAGTATATTCTAGAAAATCCTACTTAATTCCTATTAGAAAATTAAGGTGGGTAAAATAAACCAAATCAACAAGAACACTAC
>JBDGUQ010000095.1:0-2872 GCA_042215785.1 Candidatus Aenigmatarchaeota archaeon | reverse complement strand
GATAACAAATTGGGAGAAATCTTTGAAGAGATCCAGGAAAATAGGATAGAAAGAATAAAGAAAATTGCCGAAAAGTTCAATTCTCTCGGAAAGGGAGTAGAAATAAATTGGAAGGATATTGTAAAATCAGCAGATGGAACACCGGGAAGACCACACGTAGCAAGAGAATTAATGAGAAAAGGAGTTGTTGATAATTTACAGGAAGCTTTCGATAAATACATAGGAGACGATAAGAGCTGTTATGTGAGGTTAAAAAGGCCCGAATACAGTGAAGTAATAGGAAAAATACATCAATCGGGAGGACTTGCAGTTGCTGCCCATCCAGCCTCCAGAAAGCTTTACAATTTCGAAGAGAAACTTAAAGAAATGAAGAAAAATGGATTGGATGGAGTGGAAGTTTTTTATAATTATTCAAATGTAAAAAAAGCTAGGTTGGATCCAGAGGAAGTAGAAAAATTAACAGAAAGGTATGGTTTATTGAAAACTGGGGGTTCCGACTTCCACAATGAAAAGGATTACGAAATGGGAAAACCTAAAATAGATTACAAATACTTAGAAAAAATGAAGAAAAGGTTAGATATATGAGCAAAAAATTCCTAGTTACAGGAGCTTCTGGATTCTTGGGTATCAACTTATGTAAATACCTGGTTTCCAAAGGACACGAAGTAAAGGGCATAGATATAGAAGATTTCAACTATCCCTATTTTGCAGACAAAATAGATTTTTACAAAGGAGATATAAGGGATAAAAAACTTGTGGAAAAAATAACGGAAGATGTTGATGTAATTGTTCATGGTGCTGCTGCACTACCATTATGGAGCATCGAAGAAATATTCTCGACCAACATCAATGGAACTAGAAATATATTGGAACAGGCGAAGAAAAATAACGTGGAAAGAGTGGTTTACATATCTTCAACCTCTGTTTATGGTATTCCCGAAAAACACCCAGTAGATGAGAATTACCCGGGAAGGGGTGTAGGACCTTACGGTAAAAGCAAGGTATTGGCAGAAAAAGTGTGCAGGGAATTCAGGAAAGAGGGAATTTGTGTCCCTATCTTGAGGCCCAAATCATTCGCAGGACCATACAGGCTCGGGGTTTTCTACATACTCAACGAATGGGTCAAAGACGGCAAAAACATCCCAATTGTTGGTAGTGGAGATAATAAATACCAACTCCTACATGTTGACGATCTAAACGATGCGATACATATGGTGTCGACAAAATCCAAGGAAAAATCCAACGACACGTTCAACATAGGTGCAACGGAGTTCGGAACTCTAAAGGGAGATCTACAAAAACTATTGGATTATGCAGATAAAGGTAAATCAGTAATTCCGACTCCCACATACTTGGTAATACCTGCATTGAAGATTATACAAAAACTTGGAGTTTCGCCGTTATACGAATGGATATATGAAACCGCGGACAAAGACCATTACGTTTCTGTCGAAAAATTTATGCAAACCTTTGGTTGGAAACCCGAGAAAAGTACAGCGGAAGTCTGGGTGGATACGTATAAATGGTACGTAAACAATTTCAATGATTACGAAGGCAAAAGTGGTATAACACACAGAGTTCCATGGAAACAGGGAATATTAAAACTCTTCAAAATTCTATTTTAGAAAAAGTTTAAAAAATACCGAACAACTATCTTTGGAAAAGGTGATTAAATGATTGAGAGAACTTTTGTAGCTTTGAAACCTGATGCGGTCGAAAGAGGTGTTACCGGACAGATCATAAGCAGGTTCGAAAGGGCTGGATTGAAAATCGCAGCTATGAAACTTATGGAACCCAGCAAGAAACTTGCGGAAGAACACTACGACGAAAGGATCGCAGAGAAACATGGAGAAGAGGTCAGGTTGTCACTTCTAGAATATATTAGAGGGCCTGTATTTGCCATGGTCATAGAAGGCGACGAAGCTGTCAAGACTGTAAGAAAACTTGTGGGAAACACGTATCCAAATGAAGCAAGACCCGGAACCATAAGAGGAGATTTCGCCCATGTCTCCATGAAGAGAGCTGACGAGCAAGGGAAAGCCGTGTTCAATTTGATTCATGCTTCGGAAAACAGCGACGATGCAGAAAAGGAAATAGAACTATGGTTCTCAGAAGATGAAATCCACGATTACGAAAGATCGGACAAATACCACATAGTTTGATTTCTCATTTAACAAAAAACAAGAAAAGAGCTATAATCAACACAATGATAAGTATCGAGAACAACCACAAGACGAGTGGGTTCTCAAATAGACCACCTTCTTCTTCAACTTCAATTTCTTCCTTGACCGTGGTCGTTGTTGTTTTTTCCGGAGTTGTGGTCTTGGTCACGCTTTCTTCTTCAGTTTTCTCTTCACCCGACACGGCAAAGTAAGAAAATCCTGGGGAAGTAGATTCATACATTACCTTATCACTGGACTCCGAAAGTTCCTTTGTATCCAACTTCTTCCATTCGCCATCAACATATCTATTCAAGAAGATCTTTCCCTTATCTATACTATTGTTGGTTATCCAAGACCTATTTACGGAGAACCGGATCCTGACTTCTTTCAAGTCGTGTTCTCCAATATTCTCCACTTCTATATCCATGTACCTATATAGGTGACCAGGAATCCCAATACTTATTCCTTCTGGTTTGCCTTCCTGTTTCTTCACAATTATCTTTGCATCGCTCGTCTCGTTACCAATCGTAAAACTTATCTTATCGATGCCCAACTTCTCTGTATCATCTATAACCATCTCGTAGGATGTATTGGGCAAAAGGGATCCCCAACTCTTTGACTGGGTAGGTGTAACAGGTGGCATCGAAATACCTCCACTCCCGCCAGTGGTATCATCACCAGTCCCGTCTTCATCACTTTCTTCCGAATTG
>JBDGUQ010000061.1:0-2879 GCA_042215785.1 Candidatus Aenigmatarchaeota archaeon | reverse complement strand
CTCATTATTTTCATAATCTACTCCATTTACATTCTTCTTTGTTACATAATCACCTGGAGGATTTTCAACAGTGATCCATTCCAAAAGTTTGTTTGGATAATCTTCTTTTGAAATATCCCAGATATGTGAAAAGAAATTTTTCCAGCTTTCACAATCTTCTTTGGATGGAACTTTGCCTATACCATTTCCCGAACTATTATCAACACCAATCATAACAACAGCATCATTATAATCATCGGGCAGTTGATCCAATGTCCCGATTAACCTCACATTACCACTTCCATTTATAACATCATAATGCGGCCTGATAGAAGCATTAACACCTGTTAACATATTTTCCCCTTCAACGGGGACTTTAGCCAATCGAGGACCTGTCCAAAGGGTTCCAGGTTCCGCCATGGAATAAATTCTGTTGAATTTTTCATCATCCTCTTCAACACCTTCTATATTACCCCCAATACCTTCAAAGAATTCGTATGTTTCTCCAGGAAGTAAAATTAGGGGAGAATTATCTCTGTTGAATTTCTCATGACCTTTAAATTCCTTTTTCTTTCCGGGTTCAATTATCAAAGATTGATCATCTGACATAATTAAAATAACCCAAAAAAATATTTAAATGTAAATTTAGTGATGATGCTCATCTTCCTTTTCAACACCATATCCTTTTCCACCGCCTGGTTTGCATGGATTGGCTGAACCTTCTATTTCACCTTCTGCCATTTCCTCTAAAACTTCATCCACATTACCGTTGATTCCTGTAATCGCTTCTATTCCATAATCGTTGAACATGGAAATGGCCTTTCTTCCCATACCCCCGGAGATTATACAGTCTATTTGCTTTTCATTCATGAACTTTGGTAAGTATCCTGGTCGATGGCCTGGATTCTCTATAACTCTTTTATCCATCACTTCACCATCTTCAATATTAGCTATCGTAAATTCTGGACATCTGCCGAAGTGCGCGGAAACTTTTCCTGAGTCGGTTGATACAGCTATTTTCATCTAAACACCTCCTATTCTTTTTCTCTTGTTGGTTCTTTTATTCTCTCTAATTTACCGTTCATATAATTTTTTACAGTACTTTCTAAATCTTTTCCTTCGACTTTGAATATATCTATCAAATTATCTCTTAACGTGTGTAGAGAAATCTCGCCTATTTCCTTACTCAACAAGGCATCTATTTTTTCCTTGGCAACAAATCTCGAAGCCGAAAGTCCAGCCCTTACATCCTTATCCTTGTATTCGTTTTCAACGATCTTTATATCTTCCATTTCCTTCTCATTCTTATCAATAGATACTATCGCAAAATAATTGGTTCTGCCGAAGTGATCCATAATTTTTGAATCTTTACCATTGTCATCTTCTACTGGAACCGCAATTCTTTCCTTTGGTGTTTTATAAGGTTCTATCCTTATAGTAAAGGAATCTATCCTATCTATCTCCTCTTTTATTTTCCCTTCAAGATTTTCGGAAATAACGTGCGCCCTGTCAACATCCACATGCTTCCTTATCTTAACCGTACATTCTCCAAAAACAAATGGTCCGGATTTCCTCAACTTGAGGTTTCCAAATCCTTCTACACCCGAAATACTTCCTATAATTCCAATGACATCCTTCTCTATATCCTTACTTGGAGAAACATCCAATAGAGCATATATAGAATCTTTTCCGGACTCCAAACCTGCCTGGAAAATAAACAAAGAAATCAATATCCCGGCTATAGCTTCCAAATAAGGTATTCCCAAAATACTGGATATTAAACCCACTAAAACTATAGAAGAGGAAAGAACGTGTAATCTAGATTCCTTGCCATCAGCCACCAGAGACTGGGAATTGACCTTACTACCTTCCCTTATCTCATATGTTCCTATTGCAAACATAACTACTGCATCTAAAGCAGCGATAGACACAGCAAATAGAGGATATTCCAAACTTGTTATAGAAGATATTTTCACTATACTCTCCTTAACAATAGAATATCCGGCAAAGAGAATCAAACCCGATACAAACAAGGATGAAATATTTTCCACTTTGTAGAATCCATATGGAAACCTTTCGGTGGGATCTTTTTGAGCTACCTTGAGCCCGAACCACACAACGAAAGCTGAAAAGGAATCGGCAGCGCTGTGGATAGCATCTCCGACCAAGACTATGCTTCCGGAAAAAAGGCCGATTATACCCTTGGCTAAGGCAAACAATAACGTGCCTATACCTGCTATAATAGATGTCTTTCTACCTTCCTTGAAAAAATCTAAATCTTCTTCCAAAAATCCCACCCTTGATATTATTTGATTATTCCCATTTTCCAATCATTCGGGTTCCGCATTCTGGACAGGTTTTACTAGAACAAGGTACGCCTCTCTGATGATTTTCTTCATGTCCACACTTTGGACATACACATTTAGCTGGGGGACCGCCTCCTTGTGGTCCTCTGCCACCTGACCTTCCTCTTCGAAACATTTAGTTCACCAAGAGATAATTAAAACCTTCCACGGCCTCCTTTGCCTCTACCAGCTCTGCCAGTAGGACTAGAAACCATTTCCAATTTCCCTTCTTCCAACAGCTCAATATTTTCTTTTACTGTGGAACTTTCTGCACTATAAACATCTATACCGAGTCTCTGCAAAACATCAAAAGCATTGGGCCCAATACTACCTGTAATGAGGGCATCTACCTCTTCTTCTCCAACTTTCTGAGCAGCCGACATCCCTGCTCCACCCCTCTGGTTTTTTGACTGATTTTGAAGTGACTGGATGTCCTTGATCTCAGTATCCTCAACTTCTACAACAATAAAATATGGGCACCGGCCAAACATGTTGCTGACTGCATCTTCCAAACTATCTCCCGTGGAAGTTATTGCTATTTTCATAATTTTCACA
>JBDGUQ010000083.1:0-2886 GCA_042215785.1 Candidatus Aenigmatarchaeota archaeon | reverse complement strand
CAAGCAAATCTCGACGCTCTAACCAAGCTAAGCCACCCGTCCTTTTAGATACACTTTATTTTTACACCTTTTAAAATCTTTTATATGTTAACCTTTCTTGAGCGAATCGGGAAGTACATCTTCAAAAACTTCACTGAATTCTTCTTCTAATCCTTTCAAATATATTAGGTTTATATCATTTTTGAAGTTTTTTACAAGTCCTTCCTTAAACCCAACCTGTACATCGGTGATATAAAGAACCTCATCTTCATATCTTTTGGCTGGAATTATATAGTAGACATTTTCATAGCCCGCTTGGGATGCAGCACTGAGGCACATTGTACATGGTTCTACGACACTTACCAAATTAAGGCCAGGTGTCCATGCACTTTCTCTTAACTTACAAATCTTTTCTATGGCTAACAGTTCTGCATGGGATGTAACATTATTATCTGAAGCAACCAGACTTTGGGATGAAGCTATCATTTCACCTCCCTCTAGAACAATAGCCGCATTTGGAAGGTTACCTTTTGTTGCTGATTTTTTGGTTAAACCTTTCAGAGTTTCAATTTGTCTTTCTTTAAGTTCCATAATGCAACCACCAGGTTTGTTGTTAGAGGGTCCTCAGTTCGCCCGTTGGAACTCATCATCAGACCCACTATAGTTTAATTTATCTAAATAAATATGAATGTTATTCAAAAAATTATTAAGTTTGAAGTGTGGTATGAAAAGACAGCTGTTTTCTATGAGCATGGAATCATCTAAGGATGTTATTATCAATGGAATATAATCTTTATTTTCGTCCTCTAAATCTTTGAGCCTGTGGACTTTTTCAATGTGTTTCTTGGCTTCTTTTCTAAGTGCGTTGACTCTTCCTTTGTTTTTGTAGAATTTACAATCTATACAGATGATGAATTGTTTCCCCCTACCTATTACATCTATTTCATATTTCCTTTCTGGATCTTTGAACACCTTTCTGAATTCTACTTCAAACCTAAATTTTTCTAGGATGTTTCTCGTATATTCCTCAAATTCCTGCCACGATCCGAAATCATTTTCCATAGAAATCAATATAAATTAGTGTGGTGGACCCGCTGGGATTTGAACCCAGGATCTCCACCAATTTCGTAACCGAAGTTCGAAATTATGAAATCTTGAAAACACACTGTTTCCAATCTTGGAACTCCTTCCAAATCTCGATTTCGGTAATTGCCAAGGTGGCGTCCTTCCGCTAGACCACGGGCCCGAAACTATACATCTATTTTTCAGATATGCTTAAATATTTTGGTAATGTGTTAAAATCTCACAATACTTGAATTTTTGTACAATAAAAAACAAAAACTGCTTTAAACCATCTAAGATTCGATTTATTTAAGTTTTAGGCTGTAAATAATATAGGTTAGATATGGAAGGACAGAATGCTTTAAAAGATAATCCTGAAGATTTACCATATGCAGAAAAGTATTTTGAAAATATTTCTCTTTCCTGGGCTCCATGGAATGTTCAAAATGATATGGGCAATTTTGAGGACTATCAGGCCCGAGAAATTCAGAAATACCTTTTGAGAAATGTAGACACAGTTTTAAAAGCAAGGGAAGAATTTCCCGTGGAACGCGTCAGAGATTTCTATGATACTTTGAATATATTTACTAATCGTCGACGTGATTCCTGTGAAATAGATTTGAATGAAATTAACCAGAGATTTCTTGAATCGACTTCCAACATAGTTAAATGTTACCTTGATAATTCTTTACCTCAACAGGCCAGCAAAGCTATTGATTTTATTCATCATGTCATATGGGAAGGTAGATGTTATCTATCAGAAGACTGGGATAACCTTTCTGGAGATGCTCCCACTCGAACAGAACTCTTTGAGAAGGCTTTGGAATACTGTGCTGATTCTATTGAAGAGGAAGATCCTGATAAAACCCTTCATTTCATATCAACTACTACACAACTGAAAGATGAGGATATGGAATTTTCCGATTTAAGTGGAGAACATGAAAGAGCGGTAAAGTATTTGGTTGAAAATCATCAGAAGTTTGATTTGGGGCAGACAAAGGAATGGAAGAAAGCTATCCATAAATTGAGAAATTTGATAGATCCTGATCTACCACCGGGATGGGACTATCGGCCCGTTGGTAAATGAGCAAAGAAATTCTAAATTAATATTTTGGTGGGCCTGGTCGGAATTGAACCGACGGTCTTCGCGATGTGAACGCGACGTCATAACCACTAGACTACAGGCCCTTGTATGTTATTTTACTTTAAATGCTAAAAATATTGATCCCATTATTGCATACATCCAAAAAGACAAAAATCTACCGATTAGTACACCGCCAGTTATTTCTGCCGTGCTATATGAATAGATTGCCATAAAAAAAGTGACACTTATGATTTCGTATGAACCCAAAGCTCCGGGTAATATGGTAAATATACCTATCAAGACACCTATAGATACCACCGAAATAGCGGAGATATAAGATACTTCTAAACCCAACGAATAAAAGGACAGAACTATTATAACGCCTTCAAGTGCCCAAGCTGCCGAGGTTAGTAGAAAAGTTGTTAATAATGTTTTTTTATTTTTGTATGTTACGAACGATTTGTGTATGTTTTCCGATAACCCTTCTATTTCATCTTTTAGTTCCTCTATTTTCGGAATGAATGAGAATATTGATTGTATCTTAGAAAAGAATTTTTTTGTCCTTCTCTGAGAAATGCCTATATATACACCCAATAAAATGAGTCCTATCCATGCCACAACAGCTATATTTAACCAGAATGAGATTTGTCCCAACCTTGCTGTTAGTATTGTGACCCCAATAGTTGAAATTAAGATTATTGTTATAAGATCCATTATCCTCTCTATGAATATAGATGGCAGGGACTTTGAAAATGAATAGC
>JBDGUQ010000021.1:0-2902 GCA_042215785.1 Candidatus Aenigmatarchaeota archaeon | reverse complement strand
AATAACACTGGATTTTTCAGAAGTTTCAGTTGAAGGTATAAATAACATAAATAACCTCCGGGTGTTGAAATGCGAAGAATGGAACTATCAAAACAGAAGATGTAATTACAGTGGAATAAGCAATTATATTAAGAAACCACCAGATAATGAATCTTATACTTTAAACTTTACCGTTAACTCTTCTGGAACCGGTTATATACTTGCAGAGGCCTGCCTTGATGAGAACGATGAATTGATACCTGGATGTACTGGTTATGGTGGTAGTGAAACCACGGAAACAGAATCGGGTACATCTTCAAGTGGAAGTGATAGTGGAAGCTCTTCTTTGATTCCAGAGGAAGAGCCCTTTCCGTTCGAACTGGAAACTAACCTAGAAACCTCAAGATTATTTCCGGGAGATAAGGAAAGTTATTGGGCTATGATTACCAACAAATTAGACAGGAATATCTCGATAAACATCTCAACTGATGGTGATATAAACGAATTAGTGGACATAGAAGATGAAGAATTCGGAATTGGTTCCAGGGGTTCAAAAACAACGACATTGAACCTGGAAGTACCCGAAGATGCTCAGGCAGGGACATACTCGGGAAATTTCATCGTCAATTCGGAAGGCCACAAGAGAACCCTGCCTATAAATATCATAGTCAAGGAAAGTGGCGAGAAACAGTTATCTATTGATATAAACATAATAGACGATCGGATATACATGGACGAAAGTCTGGAAACAAAGGTAAAGTTAAAAAGTGTGGGAGATAAAAATAAGTTTAGTGCGAACCTAACTTACATAGTTAAGAACCCCGAAAACAAGACCGTAAAGGAAATAACAGACTCGAACATTACGTTCAAAGACACATATTCGACCATCAAAGAGATTGAATTCGAAGAAAAAAATATGGAAGCAGGAGAATACACACTCGAAGTATGGGCCGAATTCGATGAAAAAGCTGTGAAAGACATGCAAAACTTCCAAATGTTACAAAGTTTCTGGGCCTCAACCGCAGGCCAGATGCTTCTTTTCTTAGGACTCCCAATAGCTATAATAGTTCTGATAATAGGATTCCTCTATTTGAGAAGTGAATATAAGGAATGGAAGGAAAGTAAGGAAGAAGAACAGAGGTATTTATTCCCTGTAGATGAATCCAAAATACCACAGAAAACGGAAGATTCGTTCTGGATAGGGGAATTCGCTGGTTCTGATAAAAAGGCTTACTATGATCCGAAGGATTTGAAGACCCATGCACTGGTTGCAGGGGCAACCGGAGCAGGAAAATCCGTAGGGGCATCTATTTTTGTTGAGGAAGCATTGGACCAGGACATTCCAGTTGTTGTTTTCGATCCAACAGCCCAATGGACTGGTTTCGTTAAATCATGTAACGATAGTGAATTATTGAAATATTACAGCCATTTCAATATGGATAAGGATAAAAGAAGGAGTTACCCGGGCCTAATATACGAAATGGATGATCCCAACAGGGAAGTTAAGTTCAAGGAATTAATGAATCCAGGAGAAATAACGGTCTTCACCCTGAACAACCTAAAAGTAGAAGAATTCGACCAGGCTGTAAGGAACATAATAGATTCGATGTTCAGCATAAACTGGGAAGAATCAGAAGATTTGGAATTAATAGTTGTATTTGACGAAGTCCACAGGCTACTGGAAAAATATGGTGGTAAGGGAGGATATGCAGCGTTGGAAAAGGCATGCAGGGAATTCAGGAAATGGGGAATAGGCCTCTTGATGTGTTCTCAGGTTTTGAACGACTTTAAGGAAGCTGTTGCAGGTAACGTTTTAACAGATGTGCAGTTCAATACCAAAGCTATGAAGGATATAGACAAGGCAAAGAGTAAATACGGAGAAAAATATGCCAAAAGGATAACGAGACAGGGAATCGGTGTCTGTATGATGCAACACCCACAATACAACGATGGTAATCCATGGTTTGTTAGATTTAGGCCCACATGGCACAATCCACACAAATTAAAGGACGAAGAATTGAAGAAATATCAGAAATTCACCGCCAAACTCGAAAAAATTGAAGAAAAGATAAATGAAATGAAGGAAAGTGGACAAGATACATTCGATCTAGAGACATCTTTAAGAATGGCAAAGAATAGATTAAAATCAGGGAACTTCAGAATGACCGAAATATACATAGATTCGCTGGAGAAAAAACTATAGGTGTGAAAATGTCTGACGATGAAGAACAAACAATAGGTGAACAGATATCTGAAGGAGAAAATCAGATACAGGAAGACAATGTCATATCCAAGGAAGAATTCGAGGATATAGAGGACGAAGAAGGGGGACCGGACATTGAAGACGAAATAGAGGAAGAGGTAGAAGAAGAACTGCCTTCAGAAGCCACAGATATGGAAAGACTGTCCATGCGTATAGACAAAGTAGAGGCCAGGATGCAGATGATGAGGGAAGAAAAGGAAGCTCTGAATACTCAAATGCAAAACCTCTCGGAGAAAATAGGTGAAATCCGTTCAAGCCTAGTGGAAAGGGACAAAGATTTTGATGATCTCGAAAGGAATTTTGGCAAAATAGAAGATATATTTAAGGAAGTAGAACCCGGCGAGTTCCAAAGAAAACTGGAAGAAAAGGAACAAAAAATAACTGAAAATAGAGCCAAAGTAGAGTCCTTCCAGGAGCAATTCAAATCACTGAAGAAAAAAACTAGGAAAATAGATGAAAAACTCGGTGGAATAAAGAATATTGAAAACTTGGTTAATTTATCAGGCAAAATAAACAAAAAAATAGAGGAAGTTAAGAAGAATAAAGAATACACGGAAAGGGAAGCTGCAAAGGTCGAGGACCTCTTTTCAGAACTTTCCGGAAGGCTCAATGATCTAGAAGACTCAAGGGAAAAAATAGAAAAAAATGCGGAAACGCTTA
>JBDGUQ010000142.1:2185-2906 GCA_042215785.1 Candidatus Aenigmatarchaeota archaeon | reverse complement strand
CGGGTTCACGGCGGACCTAGTAGGGAGCAACCTGGTTATCGACGGCGTGGGAAGCTTCGAGATCCTGGAGGTCCTACCCCAGGAGCACGCGGTGATTCTCGACTACACCGCGGACGAGGAGCTGGACGGACTGTCCTTCCACATCGCCGCCGAGACCTTTGCCATTCGGGACGCCTCAGTCACCGCCGAGGCATCATTCAGCGTGGACGACCTGGAGGTGAATGCTCGGCTGGGATTCCTGGACGTAACGCTCGGCGGACTGGGCTCGGGACTCGACCTGGTCGCCCAGGCTACGGTCTCGTTGGACAAGCAGGATGGTTCCCCATCATCCACCACATTTGCGCTGGAGGAGCTTCTCGACGCCTCGCTCTTTGCGTCCGTCCAGGTCGATTTCTCCCTGCCAACGGCACAGGCGGTGCTCCACGGGGCAGAGGTTGGGCTGTTCGGGTTCACAAAGCACTTCGACGACATCGGTTTCGGCCTGTATATCCAAAGCATCGATGAGATCGGCACCGTTGTCCTTGGTACGCCGGAAGCGGGCTTCGACTACACGAGCCCCGACTTCGCTTCGGTTACCTTCGAAGCGGGTGTGGATGTGGCGGATGCCGGGATCGTGGTGGTCTACCCGGATCTGGAAGGGATCTTCCAGCTGCGGGACTTTGGTCTGCAGGACCTGATTCAGGCCGTGCGGGACGGGCTCGCCGCCCTTTCGGATTCTCTT
>JBDGUQ010000142.1:0-2175 GCA_042215785.1 Candidatus Aenigmatarchaeota archaeon | reverse complement strand
TCTCTTTCGAGCCGGCCCTTCTACGAGGATGAGCTACCTATCGTGAATCGCTCACTGGCAGAGGTGTTCGCTTTTGCCGACGAGGTGCTGGCGGGGCTGGACGAGGCAGCCGAAGACCCCGCCGATGCCCTGCAAGAGGTGGAACGTGCCCTGGAGGAGGCGCTTGGTCTGGCCGACGATGAGCTGGTCTTCGCCTGGGACGACGCTCTGGAAGAACTGACCCTCCGTCTGGACTGGAGCCGCGGGTTCTCGGAGTATTTCGGCTTCAGTCTCGACCTCCATGACTTCGGCTTCCCCGAAAGCCTGTCGCTGAGCGACGTGCTTCAGGTAGCCGGCGGCGTGGAGCTGGCCGCCGATGTGGATTTCCGTTTGGATCTGGCGCTGGTTCTGGGGGAGAATCCGGAGTTCGAGATCCGGGATACCACCAATCTCACCCTGAGCGCCTTCATTCTCGCCGATGAACTCGACCTGCTATTCGACTTCCGGGGTCTGGAGATTGGAGTGAGCGACGGGTATGCCGTGTTGAACGCCGACGGAGACCCGGATACGGCGAGCCCGGCGACCTTGACCATGAGCCTCAACGGTGCGGTTTCCCTGGACCAGGCCTCCGTGGAGTTTGGCGTCGGGCTTGTCGGCGGATTCGCGGTGGAGCTTCCGCTTCTCCTGGGAATCGACGTGGGAACCATATCCGTTCGCACCAAGAGCGGCGACGAGGGATTGGCCAACCTGTTCGCCCACGGCCTCTCCGAGATCGAGGCGGATTTCTCGTTCCTGGAAGGGCTGGACCTGGACTTCTCCCTCCTGGGGCTCCTCAACAATCCCGGCTACATCCTGGACGGCGTCGACACCACCCTCGGCGGGGTTCAGGATGTGTTCGGCACGGCCATCGCCTCGGACATCCCGCTGGTGGGTACGGAACTGGCAAAGATCGCCACGTTCATCCGTGACTTCCGCCAGGGGCTCCTCGCGGACCTGCGAGACGAGCTCTCCGGCACGGGCAACGTAATCGAGCTGGTGCGGGATTCCCTGGAGGACGTGTTCGGGAACCAGTTGGGAATCCTCCAGGGAGACGTGGACGTGGCGTGGTACGACGTTGACGGCAACAAGATCAAGGATTGGGCCTCCGGTGACCCGATTCCCAAGGTTGGCTACGTCTACGACGCGGATGGGAACTTCATTGCCTCCTCCGGCACAGCTCCCACCGGCGGCTTCGTGCCCACTGTCGACGCCGACGCGATCCAGTTCGACATGACCCTGGGAGGTACGATCGTAAACGAGGGCGTGGACATTCCGGTGGACTTCGACTTGGAGCTCCTGGCGCTGGAGGTGAACGGCGGCTTCGGCGCAGCACTGGAATGGGAGTTTGACTTCGGCTTCGGCCTGAGCGAGGCGGACGGCTTCTACCTGTCGACGCAGCGAGACGATCCTGACACTGCGGGGGTGGACGAAAGCCTGGATCCCGAGCTCTCGCTGTCCTTGGATCTGTTCCTTGACGGCAGGCCCTTGGACGAAGATCTCGCCGAGCCGTTGTCCGCAACCGGGAAGCTGCTGTTCTTCAGTGCAGACGTGATGGACAACGGCATCCACGAGGCCGGCCAGGACTTTCAGCCTAGCGGCGTGAACGGCCGGCTCGGTCTGGACCTACGGGGAGATGCGGACACCGGCAGGCTGAGTTTCGATCACGTGGTCTCCAGCTCCCTTTCCAGCCTCTTCGGCGTGGAGTTTTCGGTCCAGGCGGACGTGAACCTCCACCTTGCGTTGACCCTGGACGGGAATGAAGGACTTCCCCACCTGGACACCGATTTCGTGTTGAGCTGGGGGTGGGACTTCCACGACGGCGCCGGTGATCTCCGGATCGGTCTCAACGATGTAACGCTGGACCTGGGCACTTTCTTCTCTAATATGCTGGAGCCAATCATCGACGACGTGGCGGAGGTCCTGGAGCCGCTGCGACCCTACGTGGAGCTGCTCGTGGAGGAGCGGGACTGGCTGGAGACCCTCACGCAGGGGAGGTTCAACAATCTGCGGGGTCTGCTCTCCTCATTTGCGGATGCCAACGGGAGCGACTGGTGGAAGTTCGTGGATGTGCTCATCGTCATTCTCGACCAGGCGGACCAGCTCACCGGGCCGCTTTCCAGCGTGGACAGTGTCGGCATCAACTTGGGTAGCATCGGA
>JBDGUQ010000072.1:0-2976 GCA_042215785.1 Candidatus Aenigmatarchaeota archaeon | reverse complement strand
TGGAAGTCCTATGGTCTTGTAGAGAATTCCCGTCATGAAAACATTTACAACTTTTTTATATTCACTATTTATATCAAAATCTTCTAATTTTAGCAGTATTCCACCATCTTTCAGTTTGTCTCCGTGGTTTTCTATAGTTTTTTCATCAAGGGCTACCAGAATATCCAGCTTGGACTCATACGATCCGATCTGTTCGTCAGAGACAGATATAATGTTGTAATTTTGGCCCCCTTCAATTAAAGAAGGATAATCTCTGTAATTGAATATGTAATATCCTTCCTTTGAAAGACCGTTAGAAATCAAAGAAGCCGCAACATCTATGCCTTGACCGGCTTTTCCTCCAATTAAAATATTTTTCCTCATAATATTCTCCTCCTTGAAAATTTTATTTTGAGTATTTAAAAGTTTTTAAAAGTTCTAAATGTTATCAATAATTCTGAATTGAGTATATTTAAAGTTTATGTTTCATTCAGTAGATGAGATCTATAGAAGATGATTTTTTAGACACTGTTTTTTATTTTTGTAATTCACATATTTTCATATGTCCAAGAAATTCGAGATAATTGAAGATACCGCAACTGCCGATATAGCATTCAGGGCTTATGGGGAAAATTTGGAGGAAGCTTTCTCTAATTCCGGTCTTTGTTTGTTCAATATAATGACAGATATAGACAATGTAGAGACAAACACAGAGAAAGAAATCGAGGTAGAGTCTGAAGATAAAGAATCTCTGATGTTCGATTATCTGAGCGAATTTCTCTATATCTTCGATGTTGATAGGTTTCTTTTCTCGGAGATAGATGTTGATATTGAGGCAACGGATGAAGGTTACAGATTAAAAGCTAAATGTAGGGGGGAGAAATTCGATCCCGAGAAACATCCATTTGAATCCGAGGTCAAGGCTATATCCTATTTTGATATGAAGATTGAGGAGAATGAATATGGTTGGATCTGTCAAGTAGTATTGGATTTGTGAGTAACTATCCTTTAGTAATCAAAAGGCAAATATTTAAATATTTTACTGTGAATTATTTCTAAGGTGGTAAGATGGTTGATTATTCGGATATATTCGGTGAAGATGATGAAGATTTATATGAATCCCAAAAAAACATTGATGAATATCCTGAATCTTTGGGAACATTTAGTAATTATGAAGATTTTGACCTATCAGATTTGCTTGGAGATGATGAAAAGAGGTTGAAGGTTATTAACACCAATCCAAATCATGATCTTACATATGAAGAGGACTTGAATAAGGGTAATCCTGGTAAAATTCACCTACCCCAGGGAACACATGTTTTTAGTGATGGTGAAGTAACAATTGTACAATTACCTATACGAGAAGCGTATATACCTTAGAATTTTTAATAACCTTACAATTTCTTCTTAAGTTCTTCCATCATGAAGTTGGTTTGAGAACAGCCGTTCTTGATCAGAGGAACAGCTTGGTATGGAATACCCATTTCGTTTAGAAATTTGTCAGCCAGATCGATTTCTATACTACACGCAACACCTACAACACCATCATATCCTTTCTTTTCCAAAATTTTCGGAATACATGATCCTCCGGGTGTTATATAAACGTCATATCCATTTTCTTTTCCTAACTTCTGTGCTTTATTTATCAAACAATCATCAGAACATTCCTGACATTCGTAGTAGGATAGATCTGTATGCATCCGCGCTGAACACCTGTTGTCCATGTACTTTCTGGCACAGTGAGGAAGGAATAAAGCCCTGTTTTCACTTTGTTTGAAATCTGGCCTGTTGGATATGTTTTTCAGATGTACTTTTGCGAAGTCCTTTACGATTCTCTGTACTGTAGGTAAGGGTAATTCCAAAATTTCCTTAAAGGGTAAATCGTTCAATAGTTTTTGAGCCAGTTTCTCTGCTTTTCTTATATGTTTCTCTCCTGCTAGGTAATATAACTCATCGAATAGATTTTTAGAAATCTTGCTGAGGTCGAACTTGAAATCATAGGACATAATTATTCTCTTAAATTGAATTAATTTCCGTTTATTTAAATTCTTATTTAAAGTTTATATATACAGAAACTTAAAAATTTGTGAAATATCCAGTAGTGAATATTATAATTAGATTGAAAATATGATTTTTCGGTTTTCTATGATAATATTAATATTTTTTTGTTCAATCAAGAAAACCACTTTCTCTAATTTTTTTATATATGTTTTTGGCTGTAATTTTTTGACCGTAGGTACTTGGATGGACATCTAAATGTCCCGCTATTTTTACATAGAATTTTTCCATGTCTTCTCCATTTTTCCATGCAATTCTATATGATTTTTCATTATCTACAAAAGTTACATTTTTTTCCCGTGCTACGTTCTCAAGAACACTATTTATTCTTCCTACTTTGTTTTCATTTGGCCAAGGGTGGTAATTATGTATAATTAAACTTACATTTTCTTTCCTGATTTTATTGATAATCAACTTTAAATCCGATTTCAACCATTCCAGAAATTCTTCCTCACTTAAAATAGAAAGTTGTTTGGAGTACAGTGGTTTATTTTTAAGAAAACCTTCTTTAAATTGCAAAATATTTTTTTTAACAGTTTCATTCTTTGTTTTTTTCAATAAATCTCGCAATTTTGCATAGTTTCCATTTTCTTCGAAATCCCTGTAGTCGGGATCCACCTTTATGCCTTGCACATAATACTTTGAAGCTTCCAGATCCTTCCCAATTAAAAGATAAATATCTCCCAAATATCTATAATTTTTGGGGATATGTGGTTTTTCATTGATCGCATTTTTGAATATTTCTATATTTCTTTTTATCGTTTTATCCTTTTTTGAATAATTATTTTTTTCATTGTGAATATTTATGTAATTTACCCAATCTTTGGCCTCTTCATATCCTTTGATTTTTGTAAAATTGGGTTTTATCCTTTCTTCTTCATAGATTTGTTTCTCCTCGCTGTTGAAGTTTATCTGGGAGATGAGTGTGGAAAAGAATCG
>JBDGUQ010000029.1:0-2983 GCA_042215785.1 Candidatus Aenigmatarchaeota archaeon | reverse complement strand
TCATTAAAAATCACGAATTGTTTAAAAATAGAGCAGTAGGGGTGATTTTAAGCGGGGGAAATATTACTTTAGATTCTTTTTTTAAAAATTATTATAAATAATCTCTTTTTTCCTATCTTCTTTAAGGATTTGAAGGATGCCTTTAACTATTTTACCCTATCGGGTAAATTTCCAAAGGTTTAGATGTGTTATCCGATAGGATTTTGTAAGGTGCCTACAACCTATTTCCCTAACGGGAAAATGATCAAAGGTTCGGGATAATTTGCGGATAGGTAAAAGCCTATTTTCAAGCCTGGATAGAAGACCTTTTCCATGGAATACTTTTCTTTGAGTCGTTGGAACAAATGTAGCAATTCATAGTCCTTATCGATATGGTTTTTTTTATACATTTGAAAGAATTTATTCATTAAGATTCAATATCTGGTCTATGTTATTTATTTTAAGATTTACTGAACAAATAGGCAATTATATGTCAGTTTCTTTATCCATTTTTTTTTACCAGTTTAACTGATATGTGTATAGGATAGGGACTATTTGAAAAATTCTAGAATTTATAATTTTAACACTTGATGTATCGGATTTTTCATCCGATTCCAAATCCAAACAAGGATTCTAGGAAGAGTTCCCAAAATTGCATTCACTAATACTTTCATGATTTATCATTTCGTTCCACACTAATGTTGTTTGGAAAGATGTCTGGAATCAATATAATATAGATCGTATTTTGTGAAATCACATGACATAAAACTATGATTCACAAATCACTCTAGTATTAAAGAAAAATTATTTCCATCAAAATAGAGGTCTAAGTATAAGTTTTCAACACTCGTAATGCCCGTAAAGTATTAAAAAAACTTGGTTTCCGCGGAACATCGAGTTTAAAGTACACATCTCCAGATAATTGTCGACCTTTCGGCCAAAACCCTTTTTTTTCGCGATTTTTCACGATTTTCAAAGCGTCGGCCATTCGATCATCATAAGGGAAGTAAATGGATCGGAAATAATCCAATGCGCTCAAGATATTGTAGCGCCAGCGTGGGGGAAAGGTGATATCGATAAAATTGGGGTGAATGACTTCACCCGTCTGATGGGATTTATATAATTCATGTTCTAACAGAACTTCATGCGCTGGGTCTCTCAATTTTTTGATTCGATTGTGATACTTCGGATAATTTTGCGCTAAAATCGCTAAGGATTCTAAAATAGAAAGAGTCGTATTCACCGAAAAATGGTGGACGTTCTTACTGTAAGTTTTCCCAAGCCGACAATTCCACCCTCCATCCTCCATCTGCATTTCTTCAAAATGGGCCAATAACGGGTCAAAATATTCTTCTCCAAACTGAAAATGGGCAAAAATTCCCAGAATCATTCCCGGAATGCATAAGTCGTTTTTGGAAATAGAGGGATCAAACACGGATTGAAAATAGGACAGTTTTGCTAATTCTCGACACCCGCAAGTAGTGTGATCGTTGGGGAGCATTTCAAACCTTCGCAGTATCAAAAGCGTATAATGCGTACTAATATATTTTGGGCTATATAAACCACGTTCTCCCTTCGTTTGTTCATGTTCGGTGGTCCATTCTGGTTTGATTCCCCATTTCCCTGATGAATGCT
The DNA here is from genome assembly GCA_042215785.1 of Candidatus Aenigmatarchaeota archaeon. Lineage (GTDB taxonomy): Archaea > Aenigmatarchaeota > Aenigmatarchaeia > PWEA01 > JBDGUQ01 > JBDGUQ01. Next base: position 1,369 of record JBDGUQ010000029.1, on the reverse strand, counting down.
GTTGATCTAACAGCTTTTTACCCCATCCTTGGGTTGAAATCAGTTGCTGATCTTTTTTCCACTTGGATGCGGGAAGAGCCAATACATCGCGTTTCGTTTGAAAGGCTACGGACGGATCTGCTTGCAATAACCAATCAATGACTTGGGGATCAACGTTCATGCTCCAGAATTATAATGAGGATGAGAAGAAAAAGTTATTGATATCCAAGATGAGTATCATATTGAAAGTTTATAATTAAAGATCGCCATACATAGTAGATAAATCTAAGTTAATTAAAATAAAGATTATAAGCAAAATTATTGCGAGAATCATGAGAAATATAATCAAGGAACTAAGAACACAAGTTATTAAACAGATTATTTTGTAATTCTGGATAACCCATTATCTCGTTTTAGATAACTCCGCAGCCTAAACTCGTGAATCTCTGCAATTTTTGATGCTAATAGGCTTGTTTGTAGGCTTTTACCTACATGGATAGTTAAACCGAACCAAACCAATTTTCCCATAAGGGAAAATGGTTGTAGGCACCCTACAAAATAAGGATAAATTCCGACCTATTACATGCATTAAATTACAGTTATCTTTATTTGTGGTTAAATACACCCTTAAAAGCATGAAAGAAGATAGGAAAAAAGAGATAATATAATGTAAAAAAATAATAAAATCATTTCTTGAATTTCTTTGATAATTTACCTCCAGGACATGTGTCCCGAATCGCACAATTTGGACAAATGCGTAAGCTAAATACAATATAATAAGTAATTTCTAAAAGAAGGAAGAGGACCCCGAGAATCCAATGCACTGAAAATAACCAAAATAGTGGATATAATAAAAAGCCAAAGAATCCTATAAATGCTATATTCATGTAGATTTTAAAGTGCTTTTCTTGAATTGGTGCTTTTAAACGAGATTTCATCCATTTAGCTATAATTGGAGCAGGTAAAATTCCTATAATCGCTGGACAAAATCCGCCTATATATGGACATTCCTCATAAATACAACAAAAGGATTGAAAGAATGCTGTATGTAGATAGAGATAAAGGTATATCAAACCTATCCAAATCTTATTCGTTAATAGAAAAATAAAAACACCAATACAAATCGCAAGAAACGAAATAGTATATATTAAATATTCTTTTTTATGTTTAAAAGGTACACAACTAAAATCATGAGAAAATTTAGAACTTTCAGAATTTGAATCGCTTTCCATACGATGCGTTATATACTGAAGTATTTAATATTTTCTTCATTTTCTTAAGAACACCCTTCAAATCCTTAAAGAAGATGGGAAAAAAGAGATAATAAAAAGTAAAAAAGTAATCAATGTAAATTATGGAATATTCCCACTTTCCATTATTTTTTTGATAG
>JBDGUQ010000143.1:2224-3008 GCA_042215785.1 Candidatus Aenigmatarchaeota archaeon | reverse complement strand
TAAATTCTTTCTCTATACGGGGAGAGCACCCTCCGGACCCATAACTCTCGGTCACCTGCTGCCATGGGTTCTCTGCAAATGGATTCAGGATAAGTTCGATGTTGAAATGTGGTTCCACTTCCCCGACGAGGAGAAATTTTTGTTCAAGGAAGACTTGGAATTGGAGGATACTCAACGATATCTGATGGACAATATGTTGGATGTAATCGCATTGGGTTTTGATCCTGAAAAAACCCATTTTTTAATAGACACCGTTCACGCAGATCTGATGTATAAGGAAGCATGTAAGGTCGCAAAGAAAATAACATTCTCCACTGTAAAATCCAGTTTCGGATTTACGGATAGCACAAATATAGGCTCAGCTTTTTACACATCAATGCAAGCGGTACCAACATTTCTGCCTTCAAAGCTAAAGGGAAAGAAGATGCCATGTTTAATTCCCCTTGGAGTTGATCAGGACATTCACTTTAGGATTTCAAGAGATGTATTACCCAAACTTGGATACCCAAAACCTTCCATAATGCATTCAGTTTTCCTACCATCCCTCACGGGTAAAGGCGGTAAAATGTCGGCATCCAAGAAGGAAACCGCGATTTACACAACCGATAGTCCCCAGGAAGTAAAAGAAAAGATAAATAAATATGCATATTCGGGCGGTCAAAATACACTGGAGGAACATAGAGAAAAGGGTGGTAATACCGAGGAAGATGTACCCTTCCAATATCTAAAGATGTTCTTTGAAAGGGATGATGAGGAATTGGAAAGAATAAGGGAAGAATATGAA
>JBDGUQ010000143.1:0-2214 GCA_042215785.1 Candidatus Aenigmatarchaeota archaeon | reverse complement strand
TTGATAGATAAGATAAATAGTTTTCTCGAAGAACATCAGAAAAAGCGTGAAGAGGCCAGGGAAATTTTAGATGATTTTATATACGGAGAGAAGACAACTGAAGATATTAAAACTTAAATAAAGATTTCTTGAGGTATTTTATTTTTAAAACTCTTCAACAACATCCATTAATTTAAAAATCTAAACATTTAATTCATACTATCTTAATGTATTCCATCTTTTTACCCCAACATTTAAATAGTAGAAAGTGTAATTATTACTTAGTTAATACAAATTTGTGAGGAGAATTTTTATGCCTGAAAATGATGTGTCGGAAGAAGGTTCTTTGTTTAAAATATACGGTGGTGATAACAAAAAAGATAATAATTACTTTGATTGTAAGGTCGGTGCTGGTAAGACTAATCCACCGTTGACAGGTTTATTATCATACGGCAAAGGAATAATTGATCAACTATGGTATCTTAAACATGATCAGGAATCAGGAGATTTGGTTAATAAGGAAATAGACTATTTTACCAATAGACATACGTATGAAAAAAGGAGAGATATGACATTGGAAGAAATAGAGGCTGAGGAAGGCGGAGAGACTGGAGAAGAACCCGAAATAGATCATGAGTTGGGTGAGGATGAATATGAAATTACTGGCAGAGAAGAAGCAGAGGAGGCTCCGGGAGAAATAGAGGAATTAAGAAATGAAATTGATACGATAATAAATACTATTGAGGATTATGGCGATGAAATAGTCAATTTGACAGAATATAGTGAAGAAGAATTTGATAGAATTCATGAGGGTTTTGATCAATTGAGAGATGAAATGGGTAGATATGGTGAAAGGTTAGGAGATCAGAGAGGTTTAAATGAGGAAGAATTTTACCAGGATTTGGGTGAAAGAATCGACTATTTGGAAAATGAGTTAAGGGATATTGAGGATGAAAGATCAGGAGGAGCTGGAACAGAACAGGAGGAATACGAAAGGAGATTGACTCCATATATAGCAAAGGAAAATGATGTTGAGATTGCAAATAGGAGTTTGGATGTTTTGGATAAGATTGCTGGTCGAGAAGAAGTTTCAGATGAACTTGTCAGATTATTCACAATTGTAAGCAATTATGCACAAGGAACACAAGATAATATTATGGAATACTTTAATGAAGAAAATTAAATGGAGGTGAAATTATGGAAGAAGATGAAAATAATTATAATAGTCACAGAAGGCTAACTTCTTACACAGCCAAAGAAAATGAAAGTGAAATATCGATGGAAGCCCTAAGAGTTGATGGAAAGGTTGCTGAAAGGGGAGAAATCCCGGAAACTTTAGTAAGCGCATTTGAGAGTGTCAATGGATTGGCAGGAAAAACAGGCGATCACATTAAACATTATCATGATGTAGATAATGGAATCTCAGCTGAATAAATTTTGAAACAGGTTTAAATTTTAATTTTTACCTGTTTTTAGTTAATTCTATAGCTTAGAAATTTTATCCACGAATCTCTGAAATGAAGGGAACAATGGTTTGCTGTATTCTTTATCTATTAACTTATGTGCAATTTCTTTGAATGAAAGAGAAGCTGGTGCATAAGGACTGTCCTTTACTAGTGGCATCCTTTTTTCTATGGAATAATCCACATTGCTATCCCTCGGAACTTCTCCTAATATTGGAGCGTTACATATTGCTTCTATCTCTTCAGAATCGACTTCTTGGTATGTTAAATTATTTAATACTATGCCCTTGACAGGTTTTCCCATATCTCGGGCCATTTCAACCAGTCTCATACATCCTATTACCGCTGGTGAGATTGGATTTGTAACTGCCACAACTTCGTCACAGTTCCTTACTATTGATTGAACTTCTCTTCCGAAACCAGGAGGACAGTCTATTAAGGTGTGACCATCCAATTGCTCGAAAACTTTTCCCATATCAGAAACATCTGTTTCTAGGTTGTTCAGAGATATGGAAGCGGGTATTATTCTCAAACCTGTTTGGTGTATGTACAAAGCTTCGTGAGGACTGGCGTTGCTTTCCAGAACTTGGTTGAATGTGTTCGGGAACTGATATAATCCCAAATATAAACCAACCGTTGGATTACTTAGATCACCATCAACAACGAGCACATTTTCATCTATATCATGTAGAGAAGCTGCAATGTTGAGAGTAGTAACAGTTTTCCCAACACCCCCCTTACCAGATACAGAGACACATACATAAGAATAACC
>JBDGUQ010000151.1:0-3016 GCA_042215785.1 Candidatus Aenigmatarchaeota archaeon | reverse complement strand
TTTAAAACTGTATTTATTTCGATGGTTGGATATGTTCTACTGTCTTGTTTAAATCTATTTATATTTTCGATGACCTTCGAGAAAGTGCCTGTTTTGCCTCTCAGTTTATCATGTGTTTTCTCTATACCATCTATGCTTATCCTTAAGAGATCCCATTTCATGTTTATAATTTTTTTGATCTTCTCATCATTAAGGAGTGTCCCATTAGTTGTTATCGATCCATCCATTCCTCCTTCTTTAACTTTTTCCATTATTTTTATCATGTCTTTGTGGATGAACGGTTCTCCACCAATTATGCCAAATGTCTTAACATTCATTCCTCTGGCTTCTTTTACAATTCTGAGCAGTTCACCTGTTTCGAGTTCTGATTTATATTCCTCGGGATCGGTGTTTGGAAATTCGCAGAATTTGCAGTTTAGATTGCATCTTTTTGTGGGAAAAATATCTACCTTGGTTGGTGGTGATTTTTTTCCATTGCACCATTTTTCAATTCTTCTTATTTCAGAATTTAAATTATGACCCATGTGCCAAACCCAGCAATATTTAATGTCCAATGGTTAATTTTCATCGCCTAAATTATTTCTTGTGTGGACAATATGAGGTATTTCTTCTTAATTGGTTTTTAAATAACCCAAATTTCTCAATCTCTCTTTTGTCTTTGTTTCTAAATCTATTTTTTCCAATGGATATTTCTTTCCCCAATCAAATAAAAATCACATATCTTTTGTTTCAATTCTTCATCCCTAGACGATTCAGAGATCCAAATATTGTTTTTTTCTTTTTGGTCTTTTCTAATATCGTATAAATAAAAATTGGTTTTTGTAGAGTTTTTTTTATAACAAAAGTCCATTTTATCTACATAAAATTTAAAATTATCGATTCTCATTCCCCAGAACTTAGATATTTGACTGGAAAATACAGGAGTAGTGACCCTTTTTTGTTTGTCTTTGATCAGTGGAAGCAAAGAGACTCCAGTACAGTTTTTTTGGAATATGTTCAAGAAATCATATATCGTGGGTACTACATCCATGTGGCTAACAGGCTTTTCGATGATTTTCCCTGCAAACCTTTTCGAGGGAAATTTAATTATAAGAGGCACGTGGACCTCTTCTTCATAAGGAATGCCCATCCCATGACCTATTTTATTATGTTCTCCAAAAGCTTCGCCATGATCAGCGGTTAAAATTATCAAAGATTTATTGTATAATCCAACACCTTTTAGTTTATTTATAAAATTCTTTAAATCATCATCTGTCATTAGGAGTTCCTCGTCATAAAGATCCATGAGTTTATTCACATCATCTACATCCTCCATGGTAGAATCGTATGTTATTTCATCAAGATTCGTGGAATTCAATTGATAATCTTCATATATTCGAAAATTATTGTCAGGTGTGTATGGCCTATGTGGTGTAGTTATATGGGTCCAGATAAAATTGGAACTGTTTTTGAATTTACGGGGATCTATATTGAAGATATCTTTATGCGATGTGTTGAATCCTTGATCTATATTTGTTTTGGAAATCCCTTCTGATATTCCACCAGGAGAAATAAACGCGTGACATTCGAATCCTCCTTTCTGTAAGGCTTCGGCCACAGTTTTGTAATTCTTTGATAACGAGCCTCTGTCCCATTTCCCGATTCCAACATTTGGAGGAGATGATGTAAAGAAACTCGGTAAGGAAATGTGTGTTCGGGAACCCAATGAATACGCATTTTCAAATAGAACTCCATCTTCGGCCAAGTTACATATATTCGGGGTTGTATTTCTAAGATATCCATAACATGGTAAGTGGTCGGCTCGGGTTGCTTCTATGGTTATTAGAATTATATTTAAATTGTCTTCTTGGGTTTTGGGAAGTGTATTGTTTATAGATAATATTATTAAAAATAATAACGGTATCAAAAGCAATAATATTTTATTTTTATTCATTTTTAAACACGTTTTTGATAGTGTGGAATTCTTGCTTGATCAATTTATATTAACTTTATATCCCCGACTTAAGAATATCTAATCCAATTTTGGCATAATTTTTGATATTTTTGAAGGATTTTGTAGCAATTAACTTGTGCAGAATAAAACTGGGTCTCAAATAAAAACTATTCAAAGCTTTTATTATCCATTTATTGATTTCTTCATTGCTTAGATCAGTCCAGGGAGTGGGTAATTCCATTGGTTCTACTTCACCTTTGATTAGTTTTTCGAAATAATCGTAACCCAACTCCTCTTTAACATCTTCATAAAGGTTTGTCCCGGGTCTTGCAACAGTCTTAAGAAATTGTGCATAGTCCAAAGGAAGCTCTTTTGCTAATTTTATTGTTTTTTTTACTTCTTTTTCCGTCTCTCCAGGGTGTCCTATCATAAAATAGCCTGCAGTATTTATCCCCACAACCTTGGTTAATTTTACTGCTTCCTTTATTTGGTCAATAGTTATTCCCTTGTTTATGTTATTCAGAATTTTTTGACTGCCCGATTCGATACCGAAAAATATATAGATACAGCCAGCCTTTTCCATTAGCTGTAATGTTTTTTTATCTATGTGATCTATTCTGGAGGAACAAATCCACCTAAATTCAATTTCCCTTTCAATTATTTTTTTGGATATCTCCCTAGCAAGTTTTTTGTCACCCAAAAAATCGTCATCCATGAAACTTATAGTATCAATCTCATGTTTGTTTACTGCTTCTTCTATTTCATCAACAACATCTTCAGCATCTCTTTTGCTGTAACCTAAATTACCCAAACAACAAAAGTTACAGTTATATTTGCACCCCGTTGAAGCCATTACTATTGTAAATGAGTCATTTTTTGAAGGCATAGAGCTGTAAAGACTGTTGTCTATAACATCCCTATCTGGCCACGGCGTTTCATCCAATTTTTTATCCAAGTTTTTTGGATAATTTACAATTACTTCACCATCTTCCCTGAAAGCTATTCCTTCAATATTCTTAATCTTGTCCGTTTTATCCTCTTCTACGCATTCAAGGAGTTTGGGAAGAGAGTCGAGTGCGGATC
>JBDGUQ010000114.1:699-3027 GCA_042215785.1 Candidatus Aenigmatarchaeota archaeon | reverse complement strand
ATGAACGATGATTACTGCTTATTTAACAGGGGAACAAGAGTCAGAAAAATGCACACATCAAGGAGGGATGCATTCAGGCCTGTAAACGATCTTCCAATAGCTAAAGTATGGGAAAATGGAAAAATAGAAAACATATCTGATTACAGGAAAAGAAATAACAAAAAAGTTAAACTCGATAATGAATTCGAGGAAAATATTAAGTTAATTACAGCTCATCCGGGATCGGATGGATCTTTGATAGATTACCTCGTATCCGAAGGGTACAAGGGTATTGTTGTACAAACAACCGGTTTGGGACACACACCTGTAGAATGGAGGGATAACATATCAAATGCGACGGACAAAGGAATTCCAATTTTCTTTGCTCCGCAAACAATTTACGGTAGGCTCAACCTAAACGTCTACGATAACGGAAGGTTATTGAAAGACGCTGGGGCAATTCCATTAGAAGACATGTCTCCCGAAACTGCATACGTAAAACTTGGATGGATCCTGGGACATACTAAAAAATTGGAAGAAGTAAAGGAGGGGATGTTAACCAACTACGCTGGCGAATTATCCGAAAGATCGCTTCCAGAAACATTTCTTTACTAGGTGATTATGTGGAATTCCAACATAATGCACTTGAAATGAATGAAAAAAAGAAATTGGTTTACACTGCGATGTCGAAAAATCTATCATACTTTAAAGAACATATCTCGAAATTTGTCCTTGAAAAGGGTCATGTTCCATTGAACCCATTTATGAGCTTTAATTATTTTCTATTGGACACATTATCCAGAGATATTATCCGTGAAGCAAATAATAATTATGTAAGGAATTCAGAAGAAGTATGGGTATTTGGCCCTGTTAGTGATGGTGTGATGGCAGAAATAGAATTTGCAAAGGAATTTGATAAACAAATAAAATTTTTTGAAATTATTAATGATGAGGAAATTAGAAGGATAGATAGGAAAGAAGTTAAATTTGAAGATGACATTAAAGAATACAAAAAGAAAATTCAGTGAAAATATGGATTATAATAATTTAGGTTTGAAGGTTGGGATAGAAATACACCAGAGATTGGATACTAAAAAACTATTCTGTAGTTGTGAATCCGATCAGAAGGAAGAACCATACAAATCTATACACAGAAAAATGAGACCAGTCAGGGGAGAAATGGGTGAGATAGATCCCGCTGCAGTACATGAATATCTTAAGGGGAAAGAATTTCAATACAAACTGTATCCAAAAGAAACGTGTCTAGTAGAAACGGATAGTGAACCACCACACGGACTCAATGAAAATTCTCTAAATCTGACACTAAAGATAGCCAAACTTCTCGGTTGTGATATAGTGGACGAAGTCCACGTAATGAGGAAAACTGTTGTGGATGGAAGTAATACAGGTGGTTTCCAAAGAACGGGAATAGTGGGTATGGACGGTTCTCTAAAAATGGACTTCGGCCAAGTCAAAATAGAAACACTATGTTTGGAAGAAGAAGCTTCAAGAATCGAGAATAGAAAAGAAGGTAAGGTAACTTATAAGTTAAATGGGTTGGGAATTCCTCTCGTGGAAGTCGCGACAGATGCTTCGATGAATACACCGAAACAGGCGCAAATGGTCTCGGAAAGGATAGGCAAATTATTAAGATCTACAGAAGTTCAGCGAGGGATTGGATCCATAAGGCAGGATGTAAATGTCAGCATCGAAGGTGGGGCAAGAGTAGAAATCAAGGGTTTCCAGGAATTAAAAGAAATGTCAAAACTTATAGAAAACGAAGTAAAGAGACAGAAGGACTTGTTGGATATAAAGAAAAAATTAAATGCAAAAAATATGGAAAAGGGAGAAATTAAAGAAGTAACCAACTATTTCAAAGATACAGAATGCAATTTCATAAAGAAAATAGTTGAAAGTGAAGGTAAAGTCTTTGTTGGTGTTCTCAAAAATTTCTCAGGCCTAATGAACCATGACTGTGGTGCACATCACCTCGGCAAGGAGCTATCTCAATATGCTATCCCATTTGGGCCAAAGGGTATAATACACGAAGAAGAGGATTTGGAGAAATACAAACTATCGGAAGAATTCCAGACAATTAAAGAAGATATGGATACTGTGAAGGGTGATGTAATATTCATAACTGCAGGTAGTGGCTCAAAGGAGGCAGCCAAAGCTGTGATGAAGAGAGGGTATGAATGTTTTGAAGGGGTTCCCAAGGAAACTAGGGTTGCCAACGGTACAGATTCAAAATTCACCAGACCCCTGCCCGGATCCGGTAGAATGTATCCTGAAACTGATATAGAACCTATTGAAATAAATGATGAAAAAATAGAAAATATTGAAGTGCCC
>JBDGUQ010000114.1:0-689 GCA_042215785.1 Candidatus Aenigmatarchaeota archaeon | reverse complement strand
GAAACCATAGAAGAAATAAAAAACAGGTTCGTAGAAAAATTTAATCTCAGCAAGGAAAGGGCAGATGAAATGATAGATAGTGGTTATGCAGAATTATTTGAAAATGTAACCGAGGAAATAAATACAAAGCCCAAAAAAATTGCAGAAATATTGACATCTTACCTCAAAGATGCCAAGAGCAGGGCAGGAGTTGAAATTGAAAACATCGAAGAAAACCAATTAGAAGATCTAATAAAGAAATTTGACAAGGGAGACATTATTGAGGATTCCCTAGTAGAAGTCATGGGTAAACTGGCCTCTGGGAAAAATATTGACGACATATTAAAAGAAATGGATAAACTAACTAGAGAAGATTTGAAGAAAATAATAGACGAACAGATAAAAAAGAATGAAGAAATGATTGAAAACGAAGGTAATAGAGCGTTCAAAAAAATAATGGGACCTGTAATGGGTCAGGTCAGAGGTAAGATAGATGGAGATATTGTAGCTAAAGAGCTGAAAAAACGTTTGGATAAATTTCTAGAAAAATAATACTCAATCCATTTTCCATTTGCCCTTTTGTAAAACTTCTAAATGTGGGAAAGGTATGCCTATCCCTTCCTCCTCAAATTTCTCCTTCAATTCATGAGAAACTATGGTCTTTATTTTGGGTGGACCTACTTCTTCCATATTTATCCAGAATCTCAAAA
>JBDGUQ010000092.1:0-3051 GCA_042215785.1 Candidatus Aenigmatarchaeota archaeon | reverse complement strand
ATTAATTGACATCCTGCTTTTTTCATCAAACTTAAAATCTCTTCATCCACTTCATCCACACGAGCCATGCAGTCCCAGTTAAAATCAAGATCCCTTTCGATGATCTTTTGACATAGCTCTATACATTTTTCTTTATTGGATAAGAAGTTCCTGTCATAGAACCTTATGGATTTTATGTTTTGCTTGTCAATTATTTCTTCTATTTCATCCACCACGTCATCTATATCTCTTTCCTTGTAATCCGACTTACCCATACTACAAAATTTACAATTGTAGGAACATCCAGTAGAACTGTAGAGCAAGGTCATCGGACTCCCTTTCAAAAATATAGCTTCATACTTCTGATTATCTGTAATCTCCCTGTCAGGCCATGGATATTTATCCAAATTTCTTTCCTTTCTAGTAGATTTTTCTCCCACCAATTTTCTTTTTGGGTTGATATCACTTATACCTTTTAAATTATTCAACCCATCTCTTTTTATTGCCTTTTTCATTTTGGGCAATGATTTTATCAAAGGATCTATTAAACAGAAGTCTATAAAGGAAGTCCGTATAAGTATTTTGGAGTATAAACTAACTGCAGGACCCCAAACAAATATGGGAACATTTAAATTTCCTTTGAGATATTTCAACCATTGAAGAGATATATTTAAAGTAGAAAATATCAGCTTTAACCCGATCAAATCGGGATTCAAATCCTTTAGAATATTCAATACTTCTTCCTTTTTAAGGTTGTCGGCGTTAGCATCGATAAGCTTAACTGAATCCCCCATTTCTTTAAGGATGGAAGAGGCATACATTAAATCGATTGGAACATAATTATTTGGATTTTTTTCCTTCAGTGAACTTTCCTTTAATTTGCCAGTGATATGATCCCCGGTGGACTTTTGATAATGATAGGGGTCATGAATGAGAGTTATTTTCATTGTTTCGCCTATAGTTGTTGTATTTTAAATACTAAGTGTTTCCAGTAAACCTATTTTTGATGTCTCTATGGAAATTCTGAACATATCCCTTGAAAATCTGGGTCAGTATTCCAAATCCAATTTCCAAATGACTTAAAAGTTCAGTAAAGGAGTTTATGTTTGACATCATTTTTATTATCTGTTTGGGTCTAAAATAAAAAGATTTAAAGGCTGTGAAATACCACATATCGATTTCTTCATTTGTGAGATCTGTCCAAGGTCTAGGTCTAATTATTTTTCCATTGGTTTTTTTATCCGATATCGTTTTTTCAATATAGTCATAACCCAAATGTTCTTTTATTTGTTCATAAAGAGGCGTTCCAGGCTTTAGACCATCAGTTTTGAAAAATTGTGCATAGCTTAAAGGCAAATTTTTCGAGAAACGTATGGTTTTTTCAATATCTTCCACTGTCTCTCCTGGATTTCCAATCATAAAAAAACCACAAGTTGTTATGCCCACATCATCTGTTATTTTTATTGCATCCTTTATTTGCTGGATTGTTATGCCTTTTTTCAAATTATTCAACACCTTTTGACTGCCCGATTCAATTCCATACCAAATTAATTGACATCCTGCTTTTTTCATCAAACTTAAAATCTCTTCATCCACTTCATTTACTCGTGTCATACACCACCATTTAAAATTCAAATTCCTTCTTATTATTTCTTTACATAATTTTTTTACCCTTTTCCTGTCATATAGAAAATCACTATCATTGAATCTTATAGTTTCTATGTCTTTATCTAACGCCCTTTCGATTTCATTCAAAACGTTTGGTATGTCCCTCGGAAAATAATCAAAGTTTCTCAAATCACAGAAAGTGCAATTTCCTTTGCAACCTGTAGAAGTTACCATATTTGTAAATTCATCCCCATTAAATGATACATAATTGGAAATGTCGACACTTTCAATGTCGGGCATAGGTAGATTTTTTGTGTTTACTAGTAGTTGTTCTGGATAATTTACAATTACTTTACCATCTTCCCTGAAAGCTATTCCTTCAATATTCTTAATCTTATCTGTTTTATCCTCTTCTACGCATTCAAGGAGTTTGGGAAGAGAGTCGAGTGCGGATCCTATTATACCATAGTCAATGAACCATTTGGAAACTATTTCTCCCGGATAATACATCATTAAATGGTTTCCCACAATTGTTTTCACATTGGTGTGGTTTTTGATAGTTTTTAACCAATTCAAAGTTTCTCGGACTGTAGAAAAGAACAGAGCTGCTCCAACCATATCTATTTCTTCGTTTTTGATCTTTTTTATGATCTCTCTTTTCTTAATTTTCTGAACAGTTAAATCCAAAATTTCTGTTTCATGTCCATTTTCTTTTAATATAGAAGAAACATACATTAGACCCAATGGGGGTCCTTCACTTGTACTTCCCTTATTTAAATCTTTTGTGTTGGAAGGAAAATCAATAGTTTCTGAGTATTTGGGTGCATTTATTAGAAGTACTTTCATAGAAATCCCATAAATAAGTTTATATGTATTTTTAAATATTTGTTTTTAATATTATTATTGTCTTGATAAAATTACAAATAGTATCCATAAATTAATTTGAAATAATACATTTGGATAGACCAAGTTTAATAAATAAATAGAGTCAATTTTAGAAAGTAGAGTAATTATTGCTTATGAACATCACCTTTTAAATTAGATAGAGTCTTATGCTTCAAGGGTCTGATTCATGAAAGAAAACGAATTAAAAATATTTTTGACATTTTTGGTTTTATTCTCTCTTTTTGCTCAGTGGAACGATGCCTGGGATTACTCTTTTTATTTTTTACCGGCAAGAAGCCTTTCTGAAAGATCATCTCTAAATGTTGATCCTTATGTTAATGTAACATACGAACATGCTAAATTTGGCAGTCATTATTATTCACATAAATATATAGGACATTCCATCTTGGCCGCATCTCTTTATGAAGGGTCAAAGATTCCTTATAGTTTTTTTCCTTCTGAGCTTCTTCCCAAAAGAAAAATGTTAGAATATAAGAAAAATGATTTACCTCGAATGTATTATGAAAAAGCTCCTTTACTCTCTTTTTCGAGAGCATTCATTACAATATTTTTAGTTAG
>JBDGUQ010000134.1:0-3053 GCA_042215785.1 Candidatus Aenigmatarchaeota archaeon | reverse complement strand
ATTACAGATTCGGGAAAAAACTTCCTATATATGCACCTTTTCGGTGGTCATACACCTTATTTTGGAAACCAGACAATAGAAATAAGTGATAGAGATCATAGGTTTAAAGAAAATATTTCTGTGAATATGACCTTTGTATTTAATATGCAATATCCAGGCCGAATTGATATAGATAGAAAAAGAGAAATTATGAAAAAACTTGATCCAGCAGAAAGATCAGATATAATACGATTTTTGACCAACAGATATGATGAGAGGTTGTACTATTATGATTCGAAGCTGGGCAACTTATTTGATTATTTAAAAAAACAAGATTTGTACAAAGATTCTATGATAGTAGTTACTGCAGATCATGGAGAATCTTTCGGTTCACATGGATTTTACTTTACTCATGCAAATGTGTATAGGGAAGTCTTACATGTACCTTTGATAATAAAATTCCCCGATAATAGATTTTCTGGAAAGAAAGGGAAACAGTTAGTAAGACTTCTTGATATAGTTCCGACGATCTATGATGTATTGGATGTGAGGAATGAGGAGACAACAGGTAAGAGTTTGATTCCTACTTTGGAGGGCGAAAACCTAAATTTAACAGCTTATTCTAATTACCGTCATGAACATTCTTTAATAGATGACGAATATCATTATATATTCAGAAATGCGTCTTGGAAAATCCAATTTTTAGAAAAGAACCAAGAGCTAAGTGATAAAGAAAGAGAAGATATAACGGATAGGACAATTAAAGAAGAACTTTATAACTTCAAGGAGGATCCAGAAGAAAAGGCGAACATTATAAAGAAAGAAACTGTTATCGGTGATAGATTGAGAGGAGAATTGATGGATATACTTGAGGATAGTTCTAGCGAGATACATAACAAGAGTATGGATGAGAATATCAAAAAACGTCTGGAAGAACTTGGTTACTTAAAATAAGTGTGATGTAATTTTTTGAGTTTATCTTATATTTATGATATTGACAAATGGAAATATTTAGATATTTTTAATTTGTAGAGCGTTAAAACCTATTTTAGCATATCTTAAGAATTTTGTAACATTATCGATATTCCTTAGTTTGTTTAAAGCATAACTTGGTCTTAAATAGAATTCGTAAAAGGCTTTTTTGATCCAATAGTCTATTTCTTCATTTGTAAGATCTGTCCAAGGTAAGGGTAACTTTCTGTCTGGCTTTTCACCCTTTAGGAGTTTTTCGAAGTAGTCATATCCCAGATATTTTTTCGTTTCTTCATAAAGTTCAGTTCCTGGTCTGTCCATCATTTTTGAGAACTCTGCATAGTCCAAAGCGAGGTCCTTTGCAAAATTTATAGTTTCCTTGACTTCCTTTTCAGTCTCTCCGGGACTTCCAATTATGAAAAAACCACCCGTTTTTATCCCAAATTCCCTTACTTTTTTGAGACCTGCTTCGTATTGGTCCAGTGTTATTTCCTTTTCTAAATTTTCCAGCATTTCTTCGTTTCCGGATTCAATTCCAAACCAAATTAATTGGCATCCACTTTTTTTCAGCAACTTCAATGTATTTTTATCAAGTCTATCAATCCTTGTCATACATGACCATTCAAAATCAATATTCCTTTTTAATATTTCCTCACAGATTTTCTTACTCCTTTTTTTGTTAATTAAAAAATCCCTATCATAAAATTTAATTGATTTGATGCCCTGATTTTTAACACAGTATTCTATTTCTTTTACAACATCTTCAATATCTCTTTGGTAGAAACAATCCACCTCATTTGCGCCTATATTACAAAAAGTACAGGAAAATGGACATCCAAGGGAAGTATAAATACTGGTTAGAGATTTGCTTTTGGAGAAAAATGCCTGATATTTTGTATTGTCCAAATCTTTTCTATTTGGCCAAGGTAGTTCATTTAAATTTTCATATTTCTTTTCTGGATAGTTGACAAATATCCCTTCCTTATCTTTACTTAGTATCCCTTCAATGTCTTTAATATTGTCCCTATGGCCTTTGAGGAATTCAAGTAGTTCAGGTAAAGATTTCCTAAAAGAACCTATAATTCCATAATCTATAAAGTCGTTTGATATAACAGCTTTTGGGTAATTTACCAAAGCATCATTCCATGGATTGGTTATATCACTTAGGACGATTATTGTCAAGCCCAATTTTTCCTTTAGATATTTTATCCATTTCAAGGTTATTGTGGGTGTAAACAAATCGACAATAAAAATACCAACATCAGGTTGATATTTGATTATTTTATCTAGAATTTTCTTATTTGATATATTTTCTGCATTGATATCAATTATCTTATTCTTGTATTGGAATTTATTTAGAAATGAAGAAATATACATAAGACTAAGTGGAGGATCTATGTTAGTTATGGAAACATTTTTCAAGACAGTTTTTTTAATATCCTTTACAACGTCCCTATCTGAAAACTTCTGGGGCACGTTTGGTTCGTTGATTAGAGCTAATTTCATCCTAATCAATTATGTTCTTATTTTTTTATATTTCTAAAATGGATTACGTAAGGAACTTTTATGGATGATTAAAATATATCGTTGAATCTAAGATATTTGAAGCAATTTTAGGCCTAATTTTAATTGTCTTTTCAACTCCTTATAAGTTCCTATATTACTTAGAGTTCTAATTATCCTTCCAGGATTTAAATAAAATTCCTTGAATGCTTTAATTATGTAACGATCTAATTCTTCATTAGTGAGGTTTGTCCAGGGTCGTGGCAGTTCTCTTACTTCTGAGTTTCCTTCTATTAACTTTTTATAATGATCATAACCCAAAGTATCTGTAACTTCTTTGTACATTTTGGAACCGGGTCTAGGTGTTAATTTTAAAAAATGTGCATAATACAAGGGCAAATTTTTCGAGAAACGTATGGTTTTTTCAATATCTTCCGCTGTCTCTTCTGGATTCCCAAACATAAAGTAACCAGCACTTTTAATACCAATTTTGTCTGTAAGTCCCACTGCTTTTTTAGATTGTTCTAAAGTTGTTCCCTTCCCCAAATTATTCAGAATTTTTTGACTGCCCGATTCAATTCCATACCAAATTAATTGAC
>JBDGUQ010000060.1:2588-3056 GCA_042215785.1 Candidatus Aenigmatarchaeota archaeon | reverse complement strand
AGTAGGCGAACCTTGCGATGAAGTTTGTGAGAAGAAAGGTTACGATGGTCATAGTTGTGTTGATAGCATGGACCCAACCTGTGTCGGAACTATTTGTCAATACAACGTAAACTATGTAACCAAATATAATGGTAAAGATGCGGTATGTGATAATGGAAAGAAATGTTATTGCTACAGGGAACAGACATGTTATTGTGAAAACGAATATTATGATTGTGAAAACGACGGTTGTCAAGGACCGGCCGCAGTTTTCTATGATCAACCCGATTTAAGAGGTTTGAATTTCAGCGAAGATAATACAGTAGAAATACCATATTTAGACATTTATGAAGTAGGTAAGGATTACAACGATGTGATATCTTCACTAATAGTCAAAAAGGGCTACAAAGTCAGTCTCTATGAACACGATGATTATGATGGAGATAATATAACATTCTACGGTCCAGAAAAGGTCAACGACCTCAAAGA
>JBDGUQ010000060.1:0-2578 GCA_042215785.1 Candidatus Aenigmatarchaeota archaeon | reverse complement strand
TGGAAAATGTTTTGATATGGAAGACCAAAAAATAGATAATGCAATATCGTCATTGAAAATTTCCAGTGGTTATGATGTCAATTTGTTTTCTTCTGAAGGATGTGGTTCTTCGGGTGGCACAAACAGGCATATAGATGATACATTAGATTACTTGGGCGAAGAAAGCTTCAATGACGAAACCTCGAGTTTAATGGTCGTCGAGGAACAAACCTATTATACAACTGCTGAAAAAATACACGATGAATTTGATAATTTGGCTTGTGTAGAAAACCCAAACTATTTCTGCGTCTTTATAGATGGAGTCAATAATTATGAAAGAGAGGCGGAATTAGAGTTTGATATTTCGTCTTTTTTAGGTACTACAATTACAGAAGCAAAAATTTGTGGATATAGATACAATGGACAAAAAACAAGAAACAACTACATACAAGATCTTTATTCTTCTCCTTCTTGTGGAAATGCTATTGGAACAAGTTCACCACAATCAAGTTGGGTCTCTTCTTCAATATCTTCTTCAGATGGCTGGAAATGTATAGATATTACCGATGTTTTCCAAGATTCTATTGATAGTGGGGATAATAAATTATATCTTAGATGGTGGGGACACGATTTAAACGGTGATAATGATGGGGAAGCGACTTGTTATAGAGCATATACTGATTTGAGTGATTGTGGTGGCTCAAACCCATCTGGTGCTACGGATTGCAGACCTTTCATAAAAATTAAACAATAGTTGAGTAATTTTAAATAAAAAAAGCGCGAATATTTTATTGTGAGAATATGAAGACTTTGACGGTTTTGTTTGTAATCATAATTGCCTTTATTTTTTTGTTAGTAATATCACCATTTCTCCCCATTCTAAAAACATCTGCCTCTGGTCTTCGGAACATTACAAATACTTCTCAGTTCTCAGAAGGAGAGGATATATTTGGATCTGGAGGCAGTGGCTCGGGATCCAGTAGTGGGCAAACAACCGGTTGTCAGAATATAGAGCTAAGTGATAAGGCAGCCATCTTTTTTGAACACGAGGATTGCAACTTGGGGAAAGATGGGTTTGTTTTTGATTTTCAAGGGCAAAAATTGATAAAAGACTTAGATAACATCCCCGGCACAGATGATGAAATAACTTCTTTAATGGTTAAAGAGGGATATAAGGTAACATTGTACGAACATGATAAAGGTGATTGGCCTTCTGATAGGATAACATTCTACGGTCCAGAAAAGGTCAAAAACCTTGAAGAACACGAATGGTTCGGGGGTGGCGGAGAAAATTGGAACGATGACTCTTCTGCAATAAGGATTGAGTCTTACAATCCATCGACAGATGAACCCATAGTTATTATTTACAAATCAGAGAATTATATGGGAAGTAACAGACCCCTTTACTCAGCGGTCGGTCAGTGTAAAAAACTTAGTGATTTACAATTTGGCGATGAGGTTTCTTCTATAAAAATAAACGGTGACTACACTGTTGAATTATATGAGAGAGAAGATTGTGATGTTTCTACTACTGAAGAAAAGATTACTTTGACAAGTTCATCTTCCTCTTTGTCCAACGACAATTGGGAAAGCTTAAGCATAATAAATAGTTGATAGAAATGAGTGATAAAGGATTCAACACTCCTATTGCGATTATTATTACATTTATAATTATTATAGTTGTTGCTGCAATTTTTATATCCAATGAGCATGTTAAGAAAGAGACTTCTGAGGAATATTACAATTTTACAAACAACACTTCCATTCCCGGTATGACATTGGATGATATTAGAAGAATGTTTGAAGAAGACGAGGAAAGTGATTTAGGCGAGTTTTACTGTGCGAATGCGATAACAGGAATTCTTGAAAAGGATTTTTGTGGTTGTACAGGGAGTAATTGTAAGGACGATGTTGTTTACACAGAGGATAATGACTGCAATGATGCTGTGGGGGATTATGATACATGGAAAGGCGATAACACTAAAGTTGCCGTTTGTCTGGAAGGAGATGGTTGTTGTGATATGCCAGATGCCGAGGATGGTGATGTTGGTCAATGTCTTTACATAAATTTCACAGAGTTGGGTGTTAGCTCGATTGATTTGAAAGATGTTTTTTTCAGGTCTGATGCAGACAGCCCCGGTAATTGTAACAACGATCTCAAAGTTTATAACAAATATGAAGGCAATGATTTTTGGAATTTGACAGCAGACGGTTTGGACGGGAGTGGTGATAACAGTTTGGAAGGAATACACTTGTCTAGTTACTACTTCCCGAAAAGAGTATCTTTAACAGCTATTTGTCCAGACCCTGATAAACAAAAAGAAGGAACTATTTTGGATCCGGGCTATTATTGTGACCACAAGATAGATTGGATTATGTTCAGGACACCCTTTGAATACACAACGGAAGATTAAAAGTGATATAATATGAGGAAAGGATTTGGGACATTGTTGGCAGTTGTTGTTGGTATTGCAATAATCGCTGTTGTTGCATATGTTGCTATAGATTTTTCTGTTAGTGATATAAGAGGTTATTCTGGAGCTTTGAATAACAGTTCTACCCCAAAGGATTATCCTAGTCTTGAGGACAAGTTCAAGGA
>JBDGUQ010000160.1:0-3064 GCA_042215785.1 Candidatus Aenigmatarchaeota archaeon | reverse complement strand
ATTTCTTCCTCAATTTTCCGTTACATGCACTGTTAAGAGCAACACCACCCGACATGCAAAGGTTTTTACTGTTTGTCAGTTTTTTAGCTTTTTTTGAAAGTTTCAGAACTACATCTTCTGTTATTTTCTGTAAGGTTGCTGCTATATTTTTGTGCCTTTTAGTGATCTTACCATCTTCTTTCCTTGGATCTCCAAATTCATTTTCAAATTCTTTGCTCCACATTTTTTTCGATTCACGAAAGGAGAAATATTCCATATTCAATTCAAAACTTCCATCGTTTTTGATATCTATAATGTTATTTCTAAAATTATCATAATATTCGGGTTTTCCATATGAAGCCAGACCCATAACTTTGTATTCGTCATTATTTACCATGAATCCCAGAAAGGAAGTTACTGTAGAATAGAGGAGTCCTAAAGAGTGTGGGAATTTTATTTTCTTTAATGGATTTATTTTATTATTTTTTCCTTTACTAATTTGAGTGGTTGTCCATTCACCGACACCGTCGATGGTTAAAATTGCGGCTTCATCAAAAGGTGATACAAAAAAGGCTGAAGCAGCGTGGGAAAGGTGGTGTTTATTAAAAAGTATTTGACCTTCGTAACCAGTCCTTTCTCTAATTTCCTTTCTTACTCTAAGTTTTTTGTTTATCCATTCAGGGATGGAATTATAGAAGTAACGAAACCCTTTTGGAAATGTTTCTGTGAATGTTTGTAAAATTCTTTCAAACTTAACGATGGGCTTTTCATGAAAGACTACGTAATCGATGTCATTTGATTTTATGTTGGCTTCATTCAAACAGAATTCTATTGCATTTTCTGGGAAACTTTTATCGTGTTTCTTTCGGGTGAATCTTTCTTCTTCCGCCGCCGCTATTATTTTTCCATCTCCGAGAAGACATGCCGCTGAATCATGATAATAACAAGAAATTCCAAGTATGTACATTTACCACATCCTCTCCATTTTTTCTAAGTTATCTGGATGATTGTCTATATTTTTCCAGCCAATTCTTGGTTTTTGGCCTGTCATAATTTTTATTTTCCATAAAAAGGAAGAGAACCCAACTCCAATGTAAAAAAGAGGAATAGAAAGTATAAAATTATTTAATTCAGTTATTCGTTGTTTGATCCTTTTTTTTGATATCATTTTTACACCAATGGATATACAAAGACTGGAACGGGGACTGTTGATGATGTTACTATTAAAAGACTTAATATTACAAGTAAACACACTAACGGGACTAGCCACCACTTTTTAGTTTCCCATATATATTCGAAAATTTCTTTTAATACTTTTAGAAAATTTTTCATATAATATACATGTTTCATTTAAAATTTATGTGTTTTGGACAACACTGATCATTTTTATTGAACCATTTTAATTTTGTTTCCAAATTCCTTATTCTACCGGAAAGAATTTCATTTCTTCTTACAATCTGTATAAATATTGTATACTGGTTTTTTGAATTCCCCATTTACTTGGATTTTTTTATTACATGAGATATTTAATTTGGATTTTAAATTATTAAAAATAGAGAAAGGACGTACACATAGGTTTTTTTCTTCTCTAACCCAATAACACCACCACGAATAAACTGATTTTTCTTCTTCACTTCTTTTTTTTGAAGGAAATATAAACATAACTTTGGATTTCCGCATTAAACTTCTTTTTAATAGATCTTCGGTTTCGTTGATCTTTAATATGGCACCTTTATTGTGTTCATGTTCCTGAGGTGTTATTTTAACATCTATTTCTGGATAAGAATTGTTGAGGTAAATTGCTTGCCAGGGAAATACTGTAATTATTATGTCCTCATTATCAATATATTTTTTTACTTCTTTATGTACATTACTTAGATGGGGTATTTTTTCTCTTGTCAGTTTTTCGTCATTTATTATATAACCTACTTGAGTGACCGTTAGTATATTGAAAATTATTATGAGAGTCAGTAAAAAATAAGATGATTTTTTGGGTAATTCGTTGATAAGCAAAGACATCAAGATAAAAATCATCGGTATGAGTGGTGCTAGATGCTGGAGATTAGGTATTGTGGGGATAAATATTGTCATCATCAAAAATAATCCCATAAAAGTTAAGAGGAAAAGATCTTTCCTTCTTCGTTTGATGATGACAAATATTGAAGATAATACAAAAATTGTGTTGTTTATGAAGAAACGTATTTTATTTGAGATGAGATTTCTTAATTGACGAAATCTGGAAGGTATTTCTAACAAATCTTTTGTATGATATATCCTAGTTAGGAAATTATCCAATATATTAAGGTTATTGTAATTTCCGCGTGTTGTAATCGAGTTTTTACTCATGTATTGTAAAGTGAGGAAATCATTTGCTATATTTAAAGTTATGAATCCCGAACAGCCCACCAGAATCATTAAAAAAGTAACAAAGAATGTAATCCCATTTATCTTGCGAATTCTGTTTCTATATAAAATTAGCGATGCGATTAGGAATGATAATGCAACATAAATAAATAACAATTTAATTGAAATGGCGAATCCTAAAATAATTGATGCCAAATAAAGGAATTTATTCTCATTTCTTTTATAATACTTGACTATAAAGTAGAATATCATTGAGGTGTATAACAATAATACTGGCATTTCACCATTAAATCTTATCAAGATAGGACTTGCCAGGATAATCAATAAAGTTATTATTCCTATTCTTTTGTTGTATAGATTTAGAGCTGTTAAGTATATAAGAATACCGCTTATAGACAGAAAAAGAGATTGAGCTAGACGGTATGATATTTGATTATTGTTTATGGCAAGAAATGGTAAATATGGTGTGTGGAAACCCTTTATATAAAATTCCTTCTCTATTTGTCCACCAAAACAATTTTTGGAGAATTTAAACATGAGTGCATCGTCAATACGCCAAACTCCGATATTATTCAATAAAAATAGGGATGTTGTAAATATAAGTACAAAGATTATAGGAATTATGATTTTTTTCTTGAATCCCATAAGTTACACTTTCAATGTATTATACTTGGTTTTAAATCGGAGATTTTTGGATATATTTTACACTTTTTTGTGAATT
>JBDGUQ010000147.1:0-3066 GCA_042215785.1 Candidatus Aenigmatarchaeota archaeon | reverse complement strand
GCTATTGTTTTCTTTTTGGTTCTAAATTTGATCACTTCATTACTAAAGAACATGAATAAGAAACCAAACAATGCAGCAAATCCCGCATAAAAATTCTTCTGTACAGCCTGTGGGAATGCGAACATCAGAGGGACGGATATCAGAACACCTGCTGCAAAGCACATAAAATATGTCTTCGCTCTTTCGGCCCATTGCTTCTTCTTATAGATCGCGTAAATACCCAGACTATTGACTACTGTTGCACCTATCGCAAAAACTGCAATCCATCCAAAAGTATTCAATTCGATCATTTTATCTCCTCTCCGTTGGGCAAAATATTTTCATGGGATTTACCCCTTTCTTCCATTTGATACCTTTTACAATTCTTCCAATTATTCTCGCTCTTACAGTATTCCTCTTTCCAATGTTCATCGATCTTACCCTGCTTTTCAAGTCTTCTCAGAGGACAAACATCCTTCCACTTACAAACCATTATATCTCACCAATATTTTCTATTATTTCCCTGAATTTGTCCTCATAATCCGGACTCGTTTCAACAACGGTTTTCAAATCAACGAGTGCATCTATAAATTTCCTGTCATAAGGTATTTTTCCCAAAATTGGCACGCCTGCCCCCTCGGCAAATTTAGATATTTTCTCTGACAAATCCCTATTCAAATTCCATTTATTGATAACAATACCTGAATCTATACCGAAATGTTCAACGATTTCCAAGGCCCTTTTAAGATCGCTGAATCCTGAAGGTGTGGGCTCAGTAACCGCTACAACATAGTCACTACCCCTGACTGAAGCTATTACTGGACAGCCTATTCCTGCAGCCGAATCCACCATCATCATTTCGGCCTCGGTTTTCTCAGCCTCTTCCCTAACCTCTGTAACAACTTTACCGGAACCTGATTCACCCATCTTCAGCTGCCCCGATACCAAAGGAAATCCAAATCTTGTATCATAATTACTCAAAACAGCGTTTTTAACCTTTTCTATTCTAAAAGCACCTTCTGGACATACCAGTTTACATGTACCACAACCTTCACAAAGATACTTGTTTACCTCAGGCATTTGTCTCTTCTCATCCCACTCAATTGCTCCAAACGCACATATATCTTTACACTTACCGCATGAAGTACATTTTTCTTCATCGAAAAAAGCTTTCTCACTCGAAGCTATCTCCCTGCTTTGCTCCTTTTCACTGCCGGACTTCAAAATAAGTGACAGGTTAGAAGCATCCACATCACAATCTGCGGCGACTATTGATTTTTCTCTAGATAGCAAAACACTCAGAGAGGCAGCTATCGAACTCTTTCCAACTCCTCCTTTACCCGATAACACAGTTAAAGTCTTCATCTAATCTCACCTACTATCCTTTTTATGGATTTATGTGTTATTGGATTTCCCCTGGAATAGCTCTTTTCTATTTCCTTGCTGTATGGAATTTCCGAAACTATTTCGGATCCAAAATCATCAGAAATACCGGGTA
Source organism: Candidatus Aenigmatarchaeota archaeon (assembly GCA_042215785.1). GTDB lineage: Archaea > Aenigmatarchaeota > Aenigmatarchaeia > PWEA01 > JBDGUQ01 > JBDGUQ01. The sequence continues at coordinate 1,589 of JBDGUQ010000147.1, read as the reverse complement.
TATTACTCTTGTCCGTAATGTCAGATCTATTTATTATCACCTTAGAGTCTATATTCAATTTATCTAAAAGTTCCAGAATAAGTTTTAAATCGTGCTCTCCAAGAGGTGTGGGTTCTGTAACGGAAAAAGCTATATCTACTCCTGTTAAAGCAGCTATAACCGGACAGTGTGTGCCGGCCGCAGTATCTATTACAATGTGATCATAATCTTCTTCCACGGATTTAATGCAATCTTTAAGACCGTTGACAACCAGACTGGATTCTTCTATCCCGGGTTTCATCTCACCAGATACAAGGTCAAGTCCATCTACCGAACCTCTCATAATTTTTCCAATGACCTGATGAGATTCGGAAATAGCACCGGTTGGACAGACAACTTCACAAGCTTTGCATCCTGTACACTGATTTTCCATCAATATGGGATATTTATCTCCTACTTGTACAATAGCATTTTCCTTACATACTTCGGCACATTTCCCACATTTTATACATTTATCTTCATCTATCTCGGGAACCATGTTCTCCACCTTTTCCACCCCTTTCCTATCAATACTAAGGAGTAAATGATCGTTGGGACAGTCGACATCGGCATCCACCAGAAGAACTTCACTCGTTTTAGATAATTCGTATGACAGAGAAGTTGCTACAGTTGACTTGCCGGTACCACCTTTACCTCCAGTTATAGCTATCTTCAATTATCTCACCTTGAAATTGAGTATTGTGCTTTCTTCAAGAGATTTGTAATGCAGAACGTTACACCTTAATTTCTTTTCCAGGACAAAACCGGATTCTCTAACCTCTTCTATTATACCATCCAAATCCTTTTTTATTCCTTTATTAAGAATCTTTCTCACAAAACCAGGATTGTAATGGGTTGGATGAATTGAAAGTATTCCATCCGGTTTTAGAATCCTATGGCACTCTTCATAAATTTCCTCTCTGTCTTCAACATAATGTAATACATCATATAATAGAACAAAATCAACTATATTATCTCCCAAAGGTATCTCATTGCCACCTTCTGTCTTGATTATTTCGATATTCTTCAATCCCTCTTTCTGTGCCAATCTTTCTACATTCTTCAAAGACTTTGAACTCTTATCTAATGCATAAACCTTCCCACTAGATCCGACAACCTTAGATATCATAATTGAAAAATAACCGGAGCCGCATCCAAAGTCAAGTACATTAATTCCTTTCTCGATGCCTATAGACATTAATAATTCCAATCCTCCAGTCTTTAACCATCTTTCTACCTTTTTATTGACCATATAAATTCCTCATCACACATATATTTGACAAAACGTTTATCCCGTTCTCTTTGCAGAATTTCATTGCTTTTGCAGATTCCGAACCAGGCTGCATCCACACTTTTTTAATATTCATTTCGTCACATTGTTTAACAATTCTTTCCGTTATTTCCGGAGGAACTACGATATTCACGACATCGGGTTTTTGGGGTAAATCCTCGAGAGAACTATAACATTTTTCACCTTCAATCTCCGAAGCTTTCGGATTAACGGGATACACTTCATATCCGGATTTTTTGAGATCCTTCCAAACTTTGTATCCGTATTTATCGGGATTTCT
>JBDGUQ010000062.1:0-3067 GCA_042215785.1 Candidatus Aenigmatarchaeota archaeon | reverse complement strand
GCAATATTTTACCGCTCGGCGAAATACCTGAAGGTGTTCCTGTATATAATATTGAAAGTCATCCGGGTGATGGTGGTAAATTTGCAAGAAGTAGTGGTGTGTATGGATTTGTTGTTACGCATGATGCTAAGAGTACGATAGTTAGACTGCCTTCCAAAAAAGTGAAAGAATTTTCGCCCGAATGTAGGGCCACGATAGGTGTCGTTTCCGGTGGTGGAAGGACGGATAAGCCTTTCATGAAGGCTGGGAACAAGAGCAAGGCTCTCAAAGCAAGGGGGAGGCAGTACCCGATTGTTTCGGGTGTTTCGATGAATGCAGTTGACCATCCTTTCGGTGGTTCAACTAAACCAGGTAAACCAAAAACCGTAAGTAGAAATGCATCGCCTGGAAGAAAGGTAGGGTCTTTTGGTGCAAAAAGGTCCGGAAAGAAAAAGAGATAGGTGAAATGAATGGCAAAGGAATTTAAATTTAGAGGAAAAAGTTTGGAAGAATTGAAGGAGATGGATTTGGATGAGTTCGCAGAACTCTTGAATAGTAGAGAAAGAAGAAGTTTGGAGAGAGATTTTACGGACGAACAGGAAAAAGTTTTAAAGAATATTGAGAAAGGCAAGGATTTTATTAAAACACATGCGAGGGATATGATAATTATTCCAAAAATGGTAGGTAAGAAAATAGGTATTCATAACGGAGAGGAATTCATTACAGTTGAAATAGAACCCAAGATGTTAGGACATTACCTGGGCGAATTTACTCAAAATAGAAGAGATGTCAAACATTCGGCTCCAGGAATAGGGGCAACGAAGACATCCAAATACATACCGCTAAAGTAATCTGATGGGTGACAAAATGGTAAATTTTCCAATTGAGGTCGAGGAAGAAGATGTGAAGGCTGCAGGAATGAACCTTCCTATTTCGACGAAGAAAAGTGTAAAGATTTGCAAGAAATTGAATAAAATGAAGTTACAGAAGGCAGAGAGATTGCTTAGAGATATGATAGATGGTAAGAGAAGTTTAGGCGGAAAACACTATGAAAAGACATGTGAACACATCTTAGAAATACTGGAAAGTGCTGAGAACAATGCCAATTACAAAGGCATAAGCAAAGAAAGGCTGAGGATAAAGACAATATCTGCCGAAAAGGGTCCGAATAGAAGAAGATTAAGAAGAACAGGTTTTGGTAACAAGATGAAAAATACTCATATAAAAGTTGTATTGGAAAGAGGATGATTATGACAGTTAATAAGAAATTTATCGAAAAGGGAATCAGGAGAAACAAAATGGAAGAATTTTTGAGGAATAGTTTTGAGAGAGCTGGGTATTCACATTCCGAAATAAAGAGGACACCGGTTAGGACAAGGATCGTAATTCATGCTGATAAGCCCGGACTTGTAATTGGTAGAGGCGGAAGTAAAATAAAGGAAGTTACTCGCGATTTAAAGAAAGAATTCGATCTAGAGAATCCCCAGTTGGATGTTGAGGAAATAGATAAACCTGAGTTAAACTCTAAAATAGTTGCCGAGGAGATAACAAATGCTTTGGAAAAGGGAGTGAATCACAGAAAAATTGGGCATATAATGCTCAGAAGGATAATGGAAAGTGGTGCCGTGGGCGCTGAAATAAGAATATCTGGAAAATTGGGTTCTTCGAGAGGTAGGACAGATAGGTTTGTTGATGGTTATCTAAAACATTGTGGCAATTCTGCCAAGGAACTGGTAGATAAGGCACAGACAAAGGCCATAACGCCTCTTGGTAGTATCGGCATTAAGGTAAAGATAATGGAGAAATTCCCAGAAGGTACCAAGATGAAATTAGAGGAAGAAGAAGCAGAGGTTGAAGAATCCGAAGAGGAAGAAAGTGCTGAAGGAGAGGAGGAATCAGGAAATGGAGAAGAAGAGAAAGAGGAACAAGAAGAGGAAGAAAATGATCGATATAAATGTCCGGAGTGTGGCAGAGAATTTGGCAGTAAAAGAGGTTTGAGTATTCATATAAGTCAGAAACACCCCGATGAAGAGGATGATTGATATGGTTATATTGAGGTCTGAAGAAATACGAGATATGGATGATGATGAGATAATGGAAAGAATTGAAGAGTTCAAACTCGAGCTTTCCAAAGAGGGTGCTCAGGTTGATATTGGCGGTATCCCTGAAAATCCTGGAAGAATAAAAGAGTTGAAAAGAACTATTGCCAGGATGTTAACAATATTACACGAAAGAAAGGATGAAAAATAAATATGGAGGAGATAAAAAATCACTGAAATTTGCCCGGATTGCGGTCTTCCAAAAGATCTTTGTGTCTGTGACACGATAGCGAAAGAAGAAGAGAAAATCAAGGTTTCCATTGATAGGAGAAGATACGGTAAAGAGGTAACAGTCATAGACAATATTTCCAAGGATATGAATCCTGAGGAAGTAGCGAAGAAGTTGAAGAAGCAGATGGCTTGTGGAGGAACTTACAAAGAAGGAAAAATCGAGTTACAGGGAAATCATATCCGAAAGGTCAAGGATGCTTTGGTTGAAATGGGCTTTCCAGAAGGCCAGATCCAAGTAAGGAATTGAGAAGGATGATAACTGAAAAAAATTTGATTAGACATGAATTAATCGGTCTCTCTGTTGAAGTGCTGGAGGCCAGTAATCAAAGGCAAATTGGTATTAAGGGCAAAGTGGTTGATGAGACAAGGGATACGTTGAAAATAGAGGACGGCGAAAAAGTAAAGATGGTACCGAAGGAAAATACGGTATTTGTGTTTGAAGTTCCGTCCGATGGAAGTCTTAAGGTCGAAGGTAGTATAATAAAATCGAGACCTGAAGACAGGATAGGTAAAAGATATAAAAAATGGTGAAAATATGACGAAAAACATTGGTTTGGAGGTAGAAGCTCCCGAAAAAGAATGTAACGATCCAAAATGTCCTTTTCATGGAGAGTTACCAGTTAGAGGTAAGGTACATGAAGGCAAAGTGGTTAGTGTTAAAGCTAATAAGACTGTTACAGTTGAGTGGACGTACTATCATAATTTTCCGAAATATGAAAGATATATGAGAAAGAAGACCAAGGTGGCTGCCCACAAAT
>JBDGUQ010000052.1:538-3079 GCA_042215785.1 Candidatus Aenigmatarchaeota archaeon | reverse complement strand
TCTTTTTTATGGTTAAAAATTATGGAGCGCAAGGCAATCCCTTGTTATCAAAAATCATTTACATTCTCCACTCTATATCTTCTGGTTTTATCTTGCCTTCCTTTATACAACCTTTAAGTTCCCGGCGAAACTTTTTTGTATCAAGCTTCACTATTATTCTTCCATCCTCTACTGTAATCTCTAGCTCTTCTCCCGGCCTTATGCCGGTCTTTTCTCTGATTTCCTTGGGGATTAGGATTCTTCCCTTTTTCCCTACCTTAATTTTTCTCATTTGATACTATTTTGATACTAGAAATAAAATGTCTTTACGGTTTTGATTTGGGTCATTCATCACTCTTCTCTATTTGGATCATCGGTTCCTCTGGAACCGAAAATGTAGATATTCGGAAAACCCCCTCGCTAGTGATAACATTTATAAACATTTATAAACATTTGATACAAAATATTAACATGACCAAATTAAAACAGATAGGTTTTAGAACCTCCAAAGAGATAGAACAAGAACTTACAGAGCTAGCAAAAATGGAAAAAAGAAGCAAATCTGAGGAAGCAAGGATAGTCTTGGAGAAGGGATTAAAGGAGAGGAAAAAAGAACTAGCTATAGAAAAATACATCCAAGGAGAAATAACTCTAGAGAAAGCAGCAGAGATAGCTGGGGTTTCTGTATGGGAGATGATAGAAGTACTCAAAGAAAGAAAAATATCTTACAATCTGGACGTAGAAGCAGTAGAAAAAAACCTTGAATAAAATGGACAAGGTAGTAGCAAACACTTCTCCACTGATCTTCTCTTCCAAAGTGGAAGGTCTACTGGAGATTTTAAATAAATTTTTTGAAGAGATATTGATTCCAGAGGAAGTCTACGAGGAGGCAGTAGTACGGGGTTTGGAATCTGATAGAAAAGAGGTCAGGGAAAATGCCCAACAACTTCAGAAATTAATAGAAAAAGGAAAGTTCAGAACGACAGAAGTTAAAGAGAAAGAGAAATGGGAAGGATTAGGTAAAGGAGAAAGTGCAGCTATTTCCTTAGCAAAAGAAAAAAACATTAGAAGGATTCTCCTGGATGAAAGAAAGGGAATCAGAATAGCTCGATCTCAGGGATTGGAACCTGAACCCTTACCCTCTCTTTTGATAAAGGCGCATAAAAAGAATCTTATCTCAAAAAAGAAAGCCAAAAATCTTCTTCATAACCTATTAGCGAAAAATTACTGGTTATCGGTTCCTGATTACGAGAGGATTATGAAGAAATTATGAAGAAATTAGATCATCGGTAGAGTAGTGGAGATCATTTCCTATTCCCTCTCTAAGAATTCTAGTTCCTTTTTTCTACCCGCATTTTTTCGAGTCATAATTATAATTATTTAGTTCCGATAATCTTTATCATAACCGGCATCTTACATGTATTTTATATGTAGAAATCTATCTTCTCGTTCTTTAAACAGATTTATATTCTATGTCCAGTTCTTCTGCTCTTTCCCTGTCCAATAGCATCCTACCATCAATCACTCTTGGACTATCCATCTCGAGCACATTCTCGTAGATATTCCTGAACTCGTTCCAGTCAGTAAGTATTATACACAGGTCGCTGTTTTTAAGAGCGTCATCCACATCCTCAGCATAGTAAATATCCTCCGTAATGTGTTTGAAATTTTCCATTGCTTTGGGATCATAGGCCCTGATATTCACGTTTTCTTTTAGCAATTCTTCTACTACTGTGATGGCCGGACTCTCCCTGATGTCATCGGTCTCTGGTTTAAAGGCCAGACCCAAGATAGAGATGGTTTTTCCATCTAGGTCCATCATGGATTTCGCCTTCTCTATCACCTTCAGTCTCTGCTGCTTGTTTATCCCCAGGACCGATTTTAACAATTCTGGATCGTATTCGTGGTTTTCGGCTAACTTGATGAGGGCCTTGGAATCCTTTGGCAAACAGGAACCTCCAAACCCGACCCCGGCATGTAAGAAATGAGGCCCTATTCTTTCATCCAGTCCGATCCCCTTTGAAACTTCATGCACATCGATATCTAGTTTTTCGCAGATATTCGATATTTCGTTTATGAATGAGATTTTAGTAGCAAGGAAATTATTGCTGGCATACTTTATCATTTCTGCAGTTCTCAAACTTACTCTGAGAATGGGACATTCAAAATTTTCATATAGTTTGTATAGGACATCTCCTGATTTTTTGTCCAGTTCCCCAATAACTACTCTGTCCGGGTCCAGTGTATCTTCAACTGCCAGCCCCTCCCTCAGGAATTCCGGGTTGGTGCAGACGCCGAAATCCTTTCCTGCTTTTTTCCCGGAATATTCTTCAAGTAATGGTATTACCATCTCTTCAGTAGTACTGGGAACAACAGAACTCTTCACCACTACCACTTTATAATCTTCAATATTTTTGAGGATAGTTCCCAGATCCTTTGCTACCTCCTTTATGTATCTCAGATTTATGGCGCCCTCGTTATCGGAGGGAGTGCCCACACAGATAAAGATGATTTCAGAATTATCGACCGCTTTTTTAAGGTCAGTAGTCGCATTCAGTCTTT
>JBDGUQ010000052.1:0-528 GCA_042215785.1 Candidatus Aenigmatarchaeota archaeon | reverse complement strand
GCCAACATTTCTCTCTATAATTTCGTCCAGACTCTTCTCGTAGATGGGAGAAATTCCCTTATTGATCTTTTCAACCTTCCCATCTATTACATCCACACAGGTAACATGATGTCCCAGGTCTGCAAAACAGGCCCCTGTTACCAGGCCAACATAACCCGCTCCTATTGTGGTGATTTTCATTCTTAGGTAACTTAGATAATATTATTTTTACGTTTTTATATTGGATGTAAAAGAATTTTTAAATCCAAGATTCATAATTACATATAATTAAAATTAATTACATATAATTAAAATTAAAAATAAAAAAAAACGAAAATGACCGACGACAAAGAAGAAAAACCCAAGAAATATACCTCGGTTTCCATACCGGTGCCGTTGTTCGAAAAAGTAAAAGACAGGATAGAGGATACTGGATTTACCTCTGTCTCCGATTATGTGACCTTTGTACTGAGGGAGGTAATCGCAACCGAAGAAGAAGAGGAAGAAGAGAAAGAAGCTTTCAGCAAGGAAGACGAAGAAAAAGTAAAA
>JBDGUQ010000040.1:1885-3109 GCA_042215785.1 Candidatus Aenigmatarchaeota archaeon | reverse complement strand
ATCCATATCAAAATCCATTGATTCTTCGGTAATCATTTTCATGTAGTAATCATAATTCTTTTCTTTAATTCGTTCATATAATTTTGAGCCGGGTTTCCCAGTCATTTTATAGTAATGGGCATAATCTAGATCTAGTTTCTTCGAATAATCAATTGTATCTTTAATTTCCCCTTTACCTTCTCCAGGATTACCTATAATAAAGAAACCACCAGCCTTGATACCACATTTTTTAGTTTCTCTTACGGCTTTTATCCCCTGTTCAATGGATATGTTTTTATTTAAATTATCCAGAACTTTTTGGTTGCCTGATTCAAATCCATACCAGATTAACCAACATCCAGCTTCCTTCATCAATTTTAAGGTCTTTTCATCTACTTTGTCCGTCCTTGTTAAACAGACCCACTCTATGTTTAAATCATCTTTAATGATTTTTCTACATAATTTTCTTGCCCTTTTCTTATTTATCAAAAAGTCTCTATCTATGAAATCTATTTTTCTTATATTGTATTTCTCTACACAGTTTTTCACTTCATCGAACACATCTTTTGCACTCCTTTCGTCATATTTGAAGTTGGGCATATCACAGAAATTGCAGTTATGTATGCATCCATCAGATTTTAGAATTTGTGTATAACCACTTTCTCTATAATGGGGCAGACTATATTTGGAATTATCTACATTATCCCTGTCAGGCCAGGGTAAATCAGATAAGCTACATAAATCCTTTTCATCTGGCCAATTAATTTCATAACTCTTGCTATTTTTGTAACAAATTCCCTTTATTAATTTCAGATTATTGGTTTTTTCATCTAGTGTTTTCAATAATTTTCCAAATGATTTTTTCGATCCCAATATTCCATAATCGATGTATTCTTTATCGATAATTTCCTTGGGATAGAAATATACGGATTTTCCCGAGATTACTGAAATGATGTCAATATTATTTTTTATATACTTCAGCCAGTCCAAATTTGATAATATATTGAAAATATCACTACTACACACAACTACATCGGCTTCATAATCCTTTAACTTTTCTAATGTTTCTTCTTTGGATAAATTTCCAATGTTGGCATCGAATATTTTTGTTTCGTGTCCGGATTCTTTAGCAATCGATGATAGATACATCTCATTTAGCGGAGGAGTTTTAGTTATATTGTCTTGGTGATCCACCATTTCCAACTTTAGGTAACAGACCTCATAATTCCTGACGATATATGGCGT
>JBDGUQ010000040.1:1171-1875 GCA_042215785.1 Candidatus Aenigmatarchaeota archaeon | reverse complement strand
GTTTTAATTATAGCGACTTTCATACAAAATACACCGTTATGGCCTTTAAATCATTTAAAATATTAAATCTTAGACTGGTGATTCTCTTGCCAAGAGATTTTAGTAAATACAGATAAAAGTTTTTATTATAAAAAAAGGATTTTACGGTCATCAATTTTTTCAATCTCTTCAATTCCTTAACAGGCACTTCACTGAAATGATAGAAATTTTTATGTCTATCCCAATCAGACCAGTCAAAAGGATTTTCATAACCTCTTTCCTTGGCTACTTCAAATATATCAGTTCCCGGAAAAGGCAAAAGAAGAGAAATACAGGATAAATCCATGGGCATCTTTTGTATTAATTTATCTGTTTTCATTAAGTCTTCATAATTTTCACCCGGAAAGTTAACCATGAAATCTCCAGTGAAGTTAATTCCAAAATCTTTTATCATCCTACCTATTTTTAAACTCCTATCAACAGATATACCCTTGTTTATGTAGTCAAGTATTTTTTGCGATCCGGATTCAAATCCTACAAGTATTCTCTCACAACCTGCTCGTTTCATCCATTCCAATTGTTCCCTATCCAGATGATTTACATGAGCAAAACAGAACCACAGATAATCTAAATCTTCCTCTATCATCCTTTTGCAGAGTTTGATTGTATAATCCCATTTAAGAGTAAAGATGTCCGAATGGAATCTTAGTTTTTTTATACCGTAC
>JBDGUQ010000040.1:0-1161 GCA_042215785.1 Candidatus Aenigmatarchaeota archaeon | reverse complement strand
AGAAAAATAATAACAATTAGAGTAAGAATAATCTTAATATACTTTAATTCCTTTATAACCTGTTCAATACTCATTTCTCTTATATGGTCATTTTTCTTGCTCACACAATATATACAATTATACGGGCAACCCCTTCTCGTGACCATTTCTGCTGGATATGGACACCTTTTTTTGTATTCATCCATATTCAGTAAATCATATGCAGGAAGACCCAATTCGTCTAAACTTTCAAAATATTCACTTTTGCCAGTATATTTCACTTCTTCATTTTTTTTGTGGTAAATACCCTTTACGTTTTTGATGTTTCCCCCAGATTCAATTGTATCGGCTAAATTACGGATTATTTTTTCCCATTCTCCATGTATAGCGAAATCAAATCCCGAATTAATTATATTTTCTGGAATCAGACCTGTTAGATTTCCCGTTACAAATGTTTTTGCGTGACTGAAGGAAGAGATAAACTTCAACAGTTTTATTGATCTTTGATAACGTATTGCAGACCTTACATGTATACCTGATACATTGCCGAGATAAAAACCTATCAGTTCCGGAGAAAAATCCTTTATATTTTCCTTTAACTCCTTGAGAGTTTTACATTCTATTTGTCTGTCGATTAATTTTACACCATGTTCTTTTCTTAAGTAAGAGGCAATAAGTGCCATTCCCCTTGGTGGTATCATTACTCTCTTACTGTCACGATGATATGGCCTAATAATTAGAATATTCATTATTAAACAACCGTTTACTTTTTCTATTTTTAATTTTACCTTTTAATATAAATTGATAAACAATTAAATTAATCGATCCATTAAAAAGTAAAAATGGAAAGATATAAATGTACATAATAGGTTTGCTTCCATTTGAAATAATTTTTAAATGCTTGTTTTCCATTAAATAGTGAAGATCATGATTTTTGCGGGTATATACTGTTTTGATGAAGAACCCATAGATAGAAACGATTTGAAAAAAATGATTTCTCCAGGGGACGGAAACAGGAATTTTTTTCAATCAAAAAAATTTGGTATAGTTACAACGGGAAAAGAATCCTTTAAGAGAATGGATGATTTGATATATGGATTTAGTGGATTGATGTTTGAAAAAAATTTCAATAATCCTGTTAAAAATGATGGTTTCTTTTCCTTTTTTTCTTGGAATGACAAA
>JBDGUQ010000049.1:0-3154 GCA_042215785.1 Candidatus Aenigmatarchaeota archaeon | reverse complement strand
CTTTTTATCCGCTTCCTGAGGTTCCTGGATAAGCACTGAAACCCTGACATCTTCCTGCTCCTGAAACAATTTAAACCATTTCTTATTGTTGGGGGAGAAAAAATGGCCGGATGTAAAAATGTAAAGAAGATGCATGATCAGAGGTTCATCCAGTTTTTAAATTCATTAATTGATTCTTCATACTTTTTCCAAACGCCAATGTCTATCCAGGAATGCTCGCTTACCGGAAAAACGCCAACTTTCCCTCCCTGTTCAATCACTTTTTTAATCAGTGTAGTGATCTGAAAATAGGAATTATCTGGTACATTTTTTAGAAGATGTGGTTCCAACACATACATACCGGTATTAACCTGAAAAGTTAGCTCGGGTTTTTCCTTCATATTCTTAAGAACTCCATCTTTACCGGTTTCCAATGTACCATAAGGTATTGGGTAATGTTTCAGGGCTGAAACTATGGTCATTTCATTATTATTTTCTTTGTGATACCGATAGACCTCACGAAAATCCTGATCAATCAATATATCACAATTAGATACGAAAAAGGTCTGATCGAGCTTATCTTTCATTAAAGACAAACTTCCTCCTGTACCGAGAGGTTTGTTCTCTTCTACCAATTCAATTTGATAATTCTTCTTATCAAGTTGATCAAAATAATGTCGAATCATCTCTTTTTTATAATTTACAGAGACATAAAACTGCTGAACGCCAATTGAATTAAAATTATCAATTATGATTTCAATTATTGGCTTTTCGCCAACCGGCATCAAGGCTTTGGGTATGATATTAGTAATCGGTTTCAACCGTGTTCCCTTACCACCTGCCATAATAACCGTGGGTAAATTTAATTTTTCATCATAGCCTTCTTCTGAAAAATCTACCATTTCATCCCAGAAATACAATTTCAAAATCTTTCCATTGTTATTAACAACAGGCATGAATTCAGCTTTATGCTTCAGAATATTCTGACGGATAGTCTCTAAAGAATCTGTAGGCCGGGCAATGGTAATTTTTTCCTTTGGGCGCAGTATATTTTCAATGGTATCATCAAGAGAAAATCCTTTTATAATTGATCGTTGTATGTCTCCAATACTTAACATACTGTAAAATGAATTATTTCGGGTAACTATCAGCAGTTTGCTCTTAATGCTGTCCATTAATTTTAGAGCATCTATAATCTTTGCCGTATTGGAAATCTTAAGGCTTTCAATATTTATATTATTATTTTTCATATCAATACAAAAAAGATTCAAATTCTGTTGCTTTTAATTCATTTAAAACACTATTGATTATGTCTTGATCCAGTTCCTCTTTCCAATCATATAAATTTTTACCTGCTTTAAAAACGCTATAAGTATCTTCTTGATATTCAGAAGTAGTGTCGTTTAAAAATTCTTTAGTCTGCTGAGTAAATGATAAATTACAAAATTGAAACAATTTGTCAGTTTCTTCAAATGGATTTTTGGCAAGATTTTCATATCGAATCAAATAAAATCGATTGGGAAATCTTTTTTTCATTTCTAAAAACATTTTTGTTAGCTCTTTCCATTTATGAAATCCATAGTATTCTTCCGGCTTGAAATCTGTTTGGTCTTCTGCAAATCGCCAGTTTTTTTTGAAATCATACTCCGGGAGGAATTCCCTTGGAGCTTTTCTCCAAGAATTTAAGACGCCACAAGGATTTCTTACAATTCCAACCACGATGATATTATTCAACGTTTTTAATAGATGGGGTATCAGGTAATGGTATCTCACATGTTTAATTGCCAAATATTCAGGCTTTAAATGTTTTTTAACAAATCTTTTATGTATCCCTTGCTGTTTTTGCTTCTCACGGTCAAGAAATTCGTCTTCCCTGTTATAGATTTCTTCAAAAGTACTCAAAATATCCTCTTTTGAAGATCTAACCCAAATCCTGTCTTTAAAGGAATCGGAAAAAAGTGGCTGATATTTATACCTAACTTCTGGTGAACTATCAATTATTTGTCCAAGCCAAGTTGTTCCAGATCTGGGTGTACCATGAAGAGCTAGAATTTGTTTAAATGAAGTCATTGATACAATTTTAGTTTTATCATTCTAACCTGTATTTCAAGAAATAAACTCTATCATCATCAGGATTTTGCTGTTCCCATAGATCCAAAAGTTCATTATACTTTTCGTTATTATAAATTATCCCCCCGATGTAAAAATAATTTATTTTGTCAGAGAATTTCCTTTTAAACTGATAGAGAGAATCTTTAGGATTTGATGAATTTCCACCTCCCAAATATAGTATACCATATTGAAAACTAAATAACCGACAGATTTCTGAAAATAGAAGAGGATTCCCGTTTAACGTATAATACTTGGGATCAGAAGCTCCTAAATGATAATAAATAAAAGGAGGTGAAAAAAGGAATATTCCTGCATTTGTCAAATGGCCTCCATAATAAACTCCAAATAATCTGGCATAATCCTTATTAAGTAATTCCCGAAAATATTCATCTGAAAAAAAATAAAACTTATCAGCTCTATTTTTTTTCATGGTTAAATAGTACAATTTTCTGAAAGCTTCTATATTTTCACCTGTCTTTTCCATTTCTTTAAAGACTAGGTTATTTTTATTGGCCTTTCGAATATTCCTACGAAGAGCAGATTTAAAATTTTTGAATATATTTTCATATGATTGATTCAAATCAATGAATATGGTTGGCCTGTCTTTACTTATAAAATCAAAGATATCCGGATGATTTATAGGAAAAACATTAAAAGGATGAAAACGAAAAAACTCTGCAACAATATTTTCAGAAATACATTTATGGCGGTATTGAGTAAGGGCTTTACTTATAAATTTTTCATCCCGAGAATTGGTACAAATGCCTCCATAACCATAGGCCGTTTCCAGATCAAAAATCTTTTCTTTAATAGGATAATTACCTACCTTTGTTATCGGTCTCTTGATTGAGATATTGAAGAGCCAATTATCATTTTTCTTATAATCAAAAACAAAAGGTTGCTCTGAACTATTCAAATAAAGGCTGATATAATCCTTACGAAAATATACATCTTTTTTACAATTAAACTCCATGTCACTGTTTACTTCTATAGCTGCTTGGGATATTCACAAGTCTGTTTTCAATCCATTCGGCGTTCTCAATATTTCCTGTCCGATAACCTT
>JBDGUQ010000148.1:748-3211 GCA_042215785.1 Candidatus Aenigmatarchaeota archaeon | reverse complement strand
GTTGAAGGAAGGGGCCTCAAAAAATTAATCAAAGGTTCAAATATCTCATGAAGCTTATTCCAATAACCTAAAAATATACCAATTGAAATACCGGATAAAGCAGCCAATCAATAACCAATAACCCATCTCCAGAGGCTGAGTGCTATGTCCAAAATAAATTCTTTTTGGAAAAATAAGGAGGAGACTGTGTATATTATTTTACTAATCGGTGGAAAATAAGTTTGGTCAATGAAATTTGCCCATGAAATAATTTCCCATACAAATGAAATAAGTAAGACAATACTGAAACCGGCTAAATGATTTCCTATTTTTTTATTAGTCATAAAAAGTATCCCTTCCTAACAATTTATATAACTCCTTTTCATATGTTTTGAATTTGTCTGTTAAACGTGTTACATCCTGTTTTCTTGGTCTTTTGAGGTCTATGTTTGTATCGTCTTTGATTTTACCCTTAGATCCAAGGACAAATACTTGGTCTGAAAGATAAATTGCCTCATCTATTTGATGAGTTACATGTATTATTGTCTTGGAAAATTTCTTCCAAATTTTTAATAATAGATCTTGCATAGAACATCTGGTTTGTGCATCTAGCGATCCAAAGGGTTCATCCATTAGCATTATTTGGGGGTCAAATGCCAATAATCTAGCTATAGCAACCCTTTGTTGCATGCCCCCCGAGAGTTCTTTTGGATATTTATAACGGTGTTCGTATAAGTTTAATTCCTTCAGTAAACGTACACTTCTTTTAATTTTTGCAGATTTTGGGATTGACTTCTTTTCCATTCCAAATAGGACATTATTTAGAACATTTTTCCAATAGAACAATGATTTATTGTATTCTTGAAAAAGAATTGCCATGGAAGAATTTTGAATGTCTATTTCGTCATCTTTTATTTTGATTTTTCCTTTCGAAACGTTTTCCAATCCAGAAAGACATTTCAGAAATGTTGTTTTTCCACTACCTGTTGGGCCTATTATTGAAATAAATTTACCTTTGTCTATATTCAGATTGATTTCGTCTAAAACAATTTCCTTTTTATCATTTTTTTCGTAAAATTTGGACAGGTTTTTGATGGTTAAAAATGATCCCATAAAGAATCATTTGGTTGATAAATTTAAATAAATAAGGAGGAAGGACATTAACTAAATAGTATTGATAAAGTAATCAATCCAATAATTTTTCTTTTATTTCTTCATTTAGAACAATATGTGTGGAGACGCAATTTTCACAACCAGATGGTAAATTCCTATTTTTTATCATCTTCCTAAACATCTTGAACTCCTCCCCGAACCATATTTCTTCAAAGGTTTTATTTTTAATATTTACATCCAACAGGTTTGTGGAGCATGGTCCAACTTGCCCATTAGCCTCTATCTTTGGCCATAACCACGGTTCATAACAAGGAACATCTAAAATGGAACCAGAATTTTTGGTTGATTTTGTTTCCGATATTTCTATTATTTTATCTTTCAGACTTCCAGTTTTTTCTATTTCACCTATATTTATTACTGTGTCTATATTTGTGAATATATTGTATGAATCAGCCAATTTTTTCCATTTTTCGGCCTTTTCGACGAATTTTTTTCTTTCAGTCTTGCTCATTTTAAGTTTTTTGACACTTGGATTACTGACGAAAAGTGGTTCGAATGTGATAACTTCTACATCGAGTTTATTTGCCAATTCAATAATTTCCGGTACTTTTCCCCAATTCTTTTTGGATAGAACACTGCTGAATTCCAATTTTGGTGTTTTCTTGTTTTTATTCTCCTTAATCTTATTGAATGTTTTTATATTCTTTGTAACCCTTTCGAACGTTCCCGTCCTCCCCCGATGAAAATCATGGGTTTTTGCATCCGGGCCATCCACAGAAAAGACCATATGGTCCCAATTCATATCAACTATTTTAGAAATATTTTTTTCATTAAACAATGTTCCATTCGTTGTCATTCTACCTGTTACGTCATATTTTTTGGCTTCTCTCATCATTGGCAGAGTTTTTTCTGGAATCATCATCGGTTCTCCACCCCCAGAAATTCTAATTACATTGACACTCATTTCACATAATTCCCTAACTATGGAGATCCATTTTTCTTTGGACATCGTGTCAGAATAATCGTAAGGATTTAATTGTTGATAGCAGAACGGACATCTTAAGTTACATCTGTTTGTGGGATATAGGTGAACTTTATGCGGAGCTGCTTTTTTACCTTCTACCCATTTCGATAATTTTTCTATGATCTCTTTTTCTATCATGTTATAACATCATTGACAACAATGATTTATATTTTGGTGCCGTTAAAGAAAAATTCAATTACTAAAATTTTTTATCTAATGAATATATCCCAATTTTTCCAGACTTTTTTCCAATTCATCATTTATTTGAATATTTTCACTTTTGATTTTTTGATCCTGTTCCAATTCACTCATCCTTTTCAGAAAAAATTGTAACCTTAACGTATCAA
>JBDGUQ010000148.1:0-738 GCA_042215785.1 Candidatus Aenigmatarchaeota archaeon | reverse complement strand
ATTCTTTTCAATTGGATCTTCGGTTAGGTTATGAAACTTTAATATTGGCGTTTCATGCCTTTCGAGATTATAGTGACCACTTTTATTTATCCATGAGGTTTCGTTAGAAAGAAGAAACTTTAGATTTTTCGTTCTTATTGCTATTTCTCCATGTTTTTGTGTAGTTACAGACTGCCGGGTTGATTTCCCTTTGATTATATCTATTAGACTTATACCTTTCAAATCTCTTGATTCATAACCCGTCAAATCTGAAATAGTTGGAAATATATCCTTAAGGCTAACAGGCTCTTCTATATTCTTCCCTTCAAATCTATTATTTGGAAATTTTATCAGAAGGGGGATATTTACAAGTACTTCCTGTAAACCCAATCCATGTCCAATGTGTCCATGTTCCATGAGATCTTCTCCATGATCTGATGTTATAATTAACAATGAATCATCGTAAATGTCTTTTGATTTGAGCTCTTTCAAAAACTTGCCTATCTCATAATCAACATATTTCAATTCTTCATCATACCTTGCCCTTATGTATTTTATATCTTCTTCTGTTAGATTTAATTGTGCAAACTCTTTTTGCATTTGATTAGAAGACACGTTTGAGGATATGTTCTTTGAGAATAGTCCAGAAAAACTTTTAGGAGGTGACCAACCTTGATGCACTTCAGGAAGATGGAACCACACAAATATTTTCCCAATAGATTTATCTATATATTTCTGACCTTTTCTAAATAAATTGCT
>JBDGUQ010000115.1:2845-3270 GCA_042215785.1 Candidatus Aenigmatarchaeota archaeon | reverse complement strand
CCTATTTAATGACATCAAAATCATAAAACAGATCCATAAGCTCAACAAAGGAGGCTGGGAAACAGGCCTACATGGTTCATATTATTCCTACAAAGATAAAGAAAAACTCAATCAAGAGAAAAAAGATCTGGAAGCAGTTCTTGCAGACAAAGTTCATGGGATAAGACAGCATCATCTGAATCTCGATATACCCGAAACGTGGCAGTATCAGGAAAAAACCGGCTTAGAATATGATACGTCCCTAGGTCTAAAAAATAGCATCGGGTTCCGCTGGGGAACTTGTTTCCCCTTCCATCCTTTAAATCCAAATACCAAACAACAGTTATCAATCCTTGAACTACCCCTTATCATAATGGATACTC
Source organism: Candidatus Aenigmatarchaeota archaeon (assembly GCA_042215785.1). Classification (GTDB taxonomy): domain Archaea; phylum Aenigmatarchaeota; class Aenigmatarchaeia; order PWEA01; family JBDGUQ01; genus JBDGUQ01. The sequence continues at coordinate 2,908 of JBDGUQ010000115.1, read as the reverse complement.
CTTTATTCTATGGAAAAAAAGACATCTGGCCAGAAATCCAGAGAATAATAAACACCGTAGAAA
>JBDGUQ010000115.1:0-2835 GCA_042215785.1 Candidatus Aenigmatarchaeota archaeon | reverse complement strand
TATATTATTTCATCACTCTGTATTTGATGAAAGAGAGTATCCTGACTGGTCTAAAATCTACGAAAAAATAATAAAAACATCCAAAGAAAAAGATGCATGGATAACTAACGCTAACGAGATAAACAGATGGTGGAGGAATCGAAATGGCAAAAATAAAACTTGAGATATGTGATAATCAGGAAGAATGGGATGACCTTGTGGAGAGGTCTTCTCATGGAACAATCTTCCACACCTGGAAGTTCCTAAAAATAGTAGAGAACCACACTAACAGCGAATTATATCCAATAATAGGAATGAAGGGAACCAATCCAATTGGAGTTTACCCATTATTCCTACAGAAGAAATTTTTTCTTAAATTGGTATTCTCTCCTCCACCTCATGTAGCCATCCCTTATCTCGGTCCGGCATTCGTTGATTATGAGCAGTTAAAACAGAGCAAGAAAGAATCGAATTTTATAAGATTTCAGAAGAGTGTTGAGGAGTTTTTATCCTCAAAGTTAGGAGTAGATTATGCGTATATATGTTCTTCACCTTCTATAGACGATTCCCGTCCATTAACCTGGGAAGGCTACAATACGAATCCAAGATACAGCTATTCAATAGACTTATCTCAGGGAAAAGATAAGGTCTGGAAAGCTATGAGCAAAGGCAGAAGAAATGACATAAAAAGAGCCGAGAAAGAATCGATTCCTATAACGAAGGGAGGAAAAAAGGAGATTGTGGAGATATACAATCTGTTAGTCCAGAGATACAGAGATCAAGGAGAAAGAACAAACGTTTCAAAGGATTATCTCCTTGATGTTTACCACTCTTTTTATCCTGAAAACCTGAGCATCCTATTTGTTGAATATGATAACGAGATAATTACTGGAACAATAGACCTCAATTATAAAAAGAGAACATATTCATGGATAGGGAATCCAAAACCATATGCAGATATACCAAATATAAATGAGCTACTAACGTGGGAATCAATCAAAAATTCAATTGATATTGGATCTAGATGTTATGAAATAATCGGAATAGCCTCCCAGGAAAGATTGTACAGACATTATTCAAAGTTTAATCCTGATTTTTCCATATACTTTGCAGCTACAAAGCGAAATAAAATATCTAGGATTATGGAGTCTGCTTACCTCGATCTAATAAAGCCATTGAAATCAAAAACATTTTAAAATGTCAATAAGCCTAAAAATAGCAAAAGAAGAAGACTCGGAACTTTGGGACGATATTGTGGACCAGTCACCTTATGGGACAGTGTTCCACAAATGTAAGTTCCTAAGAGTCATGGAGAAACATTCAAAAATACAGTTTTTAGGGAAAAAATCCCCCTCAAAGTTATATCCCATAATCGGTTTGAAGGGCAAAAAGCCCATGTGCGTTTATCCTATTTTTTATTACGCCTTACCTTTCGTAAGGTACGTTTTTTCCCCTCCTCTCGGAACAGCAGCTACCTACCAGGGACCATTGATTGCAGATTATAATACATTAAAACAGTCAAAGAAGGAGTCTTATTTCGTGGATTTTCAAAGCGCTGTTGATAAATTCATGTCTTCACAGTTGAAGGTAAATTTTACTAAACTAAGATTGCCACCAAATTTTATTGATTCTAGACCACTAATGTGGAATGGATATTCTACAAGACCGTTGTATGATTATGTCATTGATTTAACTAGGAAACTAAGCGAAATTTTCGATAGTTTTTCCAAAAGCCGAAGAAGGAATATACGAAACACAGAAGAATCAGAATTTGTATTTTCTGAGGGTGCCATAAAAGAATTAGATTTAACTTTTGAATCTGTTTCTGATAGGTATTATTCGCAAGGAATCGATCCAGAAATAACATTAGCTTATCTTCACGATACCTATGATGTCCTTCATCCAGCTAATCTAAGGATTTTTTCCGTTAATGACGGAGAGACATTCTTAACTGGCTCTATTTTTTTGTTTTATAAAGAAAAAGCCCAAGCATGGATTGGTTCCCCAAAGACGGATCATAGGGGCAATTATCCAAATGATTTACTCCTATGGAAATGTATTCAATGGGCAAAAAATTCAGGATATAAGAAATTTGAGATTACTTGGGCGAATACTTATCGACTATGTAAATATAAAGCAAAATACAATCCTGAACTTTCACAATATTTCTCCTGCGAAAAATGTTCGCCTTTCATAAATTTTATGCGTTCCATTAAAAATAAAATCCAAAAGGATCAGAGAGATATATTCCAAAAATGAGTGTATTAATAACAAATGCAGAAGATTGGATATGTTTGAATGTTTGTAGGTCTTTAGGCAAAAAAGGCGTAGATGTGGAAACAGCATCGCATGAAAAAAGAGCGATGACATTCTCTTCAAGATACTGCAATAATAGACATATCTACACCGACCCTTCAAAGAATGAAAATAAATTTGTTGATGATATCATTGAAATAGTTAAAAATAATAGTTATGATTTCTTGATTCCAACCAATGACGCCACTCTAATGACCCTGTCTTCGAACAGAGATAAGATTGAGAAATATGTCAACTTGCCGTTGCCCAGCAATGAAACACTTGAAATCTGTGATGATAAATCAAAGACTATCAAACTGGCGAAAAAGATAGGAGTACCTCATCCAAAAACGGTTTTCTTGGAAGATAATTCTGACATAGATAGAGTTTTAAATGAACTTGAATTTCCGGTTGTAATTAAACCCTTCAGAGGCCAGGGGGCAAGAGGTGTCGTCTTTATTAAATCTCCTGAAATGTTGGAAAAGGAATATTCAAGAATAATTGATACATATGGTAAAGCGATGATTCAGGAGTATATCGAGGGGTATAGATATAATCTAG
>JBDGUQ010000004.1:0-3281 GCA_042215785.1 Candidatus Aenigmatarchaeota archaeon | reverse complement strand
TACATCAGCCCCTGCTCGTAGCGATGCTGATGGCAGCCGGCGCCATCGAGATAGGACTGGTGTAGTATGGAGCTTAATTCCAGAATACGATGCATCGACTGTTCATATTTGAAATAATCAAGACATTTTGTTCTCTCTTACTTTAATTTTTCTTTTTTTAAGGTCAATGATTTTAGAAATGATTTTCTCTAATGTTTCGCTTGTTTTACCTTGTTTCTTAGCGTTCTTTATAATTTCTTCAATGACCTGAGGGTTTTTGACAGCATCATTTTTTCTGGTTAAAGAGAAACGTTCACAACACGCGTCTAAATTATCAGTATACAACTGCTCACCAATCTCGGCACGTAAAGTATCGCTGAGAGTCTTTTTGAAGCAAGCGAATTCCTCAGTTATAATTTCTGGCCAGTCTACGACTGGGTGGTCAACAAGCCTTAATAATCTATGATTTTCTTCAGGTTGACAATTATTATCCCCGCAATCGCCATCCCATATAACGTACACTGGAATTTGTAATTTTTTAAATATTGCAGTAGGTCTATCTAGATTGTTTTTACTCATACAAGGAATAACGGAAATTCCCATACTCTCCAAATCATGCCCTAGTGCTTTAGCTATCCCAAGTACTGCAGCACGATCTTCTTCCCCCTCTACTAAGACAGCAACATCGGCAAAAAATCCTTCGTTCATCCAAGGAGTCATTAGAGTTTGAAGTCGAGGTTCTAAGGTTTCGCCGCTATAGGTGCCCTCCGATTTTCCATCAGCTTTTTCAATAATTTTTGCAATCTCATCGAGATTTGTATGAATCACTTTTGTTTGCTTTGGATTATTAGTTTCTTCCTTGACTTTACGCAGCACTCGTACTTTGTCAAATCTTTTTATGTCTACAAACAATGGCGAATGTGTGCTATAAATAATCTGTGCGCAATCTGCTACACCTTCTATGCCACCTCTTACAAGTTTTAGGAGGATTTTTGATAGGTGACGTTGTCTATTGGGATGTTGGTAAAGTTCTGGCTCTTCGATTCCAATAATAAGGTTTGGTACTTTAGGGGAGGTATGTTCTTTTGGAATTTGATCTAATTCGTCGTCGGTGTCTTCTGATATGGCTGCTTGTGCGACAGCAAGATGTTGAAGCATTGTTAAGATAAAAGCACGTTGAAGACCATGGCCAGTGCGCTCTACAGATGAAGGATATTCGTCCTCTACGAGTTTAATATCGGCTTTTGGCATGGGGATTTCAATAGCATCTTCAGTTAGCCAGGTTAAATCGACACTCGCATCGGGGACATAAGTTTTGAGTGTGCTACTCAGTTCTCGTTCTAAAGTTTGCAGCTCATCAAGTTTAGCTGGCCTGACTATCTCTTCATATTGCTCTTGAGTTTTAACTTTTAATTTTTGTATTTCTTCCCTTTTTGCAAGGACGCTACGCACAACTAAATCCATAATATTGGTTAGTAGGCTGTTTCTACCTTCTTCGGCATCCTCTGAAGCATCACGCACAGCGGGAATTAGAATGAAACTAGTAAAATATTTTAAATTAGCTCCCCCAACTTCTTTAAACCCAAAAAATTGACCTTCATCACGTTTGGGAACACATTGATCTGGATGGTGAGATTCCCATTTCTGTAGATTGGCTTCAGCTTCGTCTTTATTAGAATAACTTGGCAAATCCGAATATTTGTCCTCGCGTAATTTTTTATACTCTTTTCTAAGCTCGACACCATGGGCAGAGCGAAATTTTTCAAAGTCTGGATTTTTAGGTAGATTTCCATGGTAACTCTGATTTGCCCTTCCTGGAGGCCATTTTAATATCTTTTCAACCGTAAGTTCATCATTTTTGATATACTTTTGGAAAAGTTGTTTTTCTTTCTCTGTTAAATTTGCGAACGTAACTGTTATTGTAATGGGTTTCGAAGTTTCTCCATTGTAAAAGTCATCTTCGGTGTAGCTGGCACTTGGCGTGTAAAACATTTCTAAAGCCTGTAAAAACGATGATTTTCCTGAACCATTTGGACCAACTAGCGCTGTCAGATTTTCACAAGGTAATGTTTCATTTTTGATACAGCGAAAGTTTTGAACTTGAAGCGACTTAATTATCACTGTTTCCCCCTAATAGATTTTTGTCCAACGATATTGGTCTTTGATACACTGATGAAAATATGATCCGTGTGATGATGCATTCATTAAAGCATTGTATACAGGCTCTGGGACATTGAAATACCGGTAAACACTGCCACTGTGAAATTCTATCTCTAATGTTCCGGACTCTGACTTATAGCCAATTGAGTTTATATTGCTCGAACTAACTGGTTTTCGAATCATTATTAACCGCCTATTTTGTCTATTCTATATTGTTTTTCTTTGGTCAATATATATCGGCTAACGGTCGTTTGTCCAAAGGGTGCAATTTGAGTAGGGAAAGGTGTAATTGTGTGCTCACAATTATTTTCAGTTTTCTTCATGTACCCATCCCAGTTTTTCTTCAATAACAACTCGCATCTTTGTTCTAATTTTTAGTGGAGCCATTCGAATGTATTCCTCTGCTTTTGTCTTTTTAAGGTATTTTATGACATTTTCCTTAGTCAATTTCATTTCTGTTTCTTCCTCAAAATTAGGCTCTAACTCCGTCCACACTACTCCGTCTAGTTCTTTGTTTTTCATCCACTTCTCTATTTCTTTGATAATTTGCTTTTCGTAATCTTGTTTTTGTTCTAGTTTTTCAAAATAATAGTAATAATCTCCTTCGGAAACTTCTATATCTTTTTGGCGGGTATTTTTGCAAAAATTATCTCTATCTTTAAATTCTTCTTTGAGCTTTTTCGCCCTTTTGTATATGAATCCAATTTTTCTACAGCTAGTACCCTCTCTTTGGCCCAAGCTCAAAATTGCTTCTTCGATGGATTCCACGTTCATTTCAGTCCACAACGTTTGTACCCATCTGTTTTTCTGGTTTAAATATCTGGGATATATCACTAAGGTCAGTCTTTCATGAGATGATATTCTCGCAAATTCTATTGGCAATTTAGGGCCGTCCTCCTCCCAATTTTTATCTTTGATTTTTATATTTTTAGGGCACCATATCAAAGAACCCCACCCTAAAACTGCTATTTTCATTTCCTATACCTCATTTCTGTCATTTCCATGTTTAAATGTGTTTACGAATATAAATAGCTGGCCATTTTATTAATTCTAGAAGTAATTCGATAGAAAAATAAAAGGAAAAAGAAGAGGGAAAAAGGGCTTATTCTTCGTCGGGGAGGGAGCCGTATGTCCGCTTCCAC
>JBDGUQ010000081.1:544-3259 GCA_042215785.1 Candidatus Aenigmatarchaeota archaeon | reverse complement strand
TTGAACTCCTCCTCAAGATTTTCCATATAGCTCTGAGGGAAGTTGTTGATTTTGTTTTGGAGTTTTATTTTGTGGATTAAACCATTTACTTGCTTTTCTATTTTTGAAGTTATTCTATTATTAGATGATTCTAGAGTCACGATAGGGAAAGTTTCCCAGAAGGGTTTGGGGTATCTCAAAGAACCTTCAGGTATTCTTGCTAAAAAGAAATGAATTTTATGATAAAAATCAGCAAGTTTTGAATTTAATATCGCCATAGTCAAAACCATATTATCCTCATTATTTTTTGGTAATAATCCAAAGATGTTAACTAAAAGTGCAAATCCTTCTCTGTCTAGTGCAGCACATGTGCGTTTTGCTATACCTCTAACTACTATCTTCTTACTTTTGAAGAAAGTCCAAAGAGATTTTCTAATGTCTTGGTTATAAAGTAAATAGAGTTTTGTAAATGTCTTATTAAATATATTAATACTCTTACTCCCCCATAATATCCGATAAGGACTAATCAAACTAGGTGTTATTATTTTCTTGAAATTATCACTTTCTTGGACTTTGTTGGTTATGTATTTTTCAGCTTCATGATACTCATATCCCATAAATCCACCTCTAACTTCAAACTTTCCATCAAGTCTACATCCCTTATTTTTTATTTTATTTATGATAGTGTCATAACCAATAGCATAAACATCGAAACAAAAATCAGTATTGTTTGAAAACCTAGATTGTTCACAATATCCTATTCTAAAATTATCATCTTCGAAATACTCTCTCTTCTTTTTTCTTATTATCTCTTTCAAAATCTTTTTATCATTTCTTAGACCAATCACAACTTTGATTTTGTTATCTTGGGATTTTATTATCTTCTTTTCAATATTGAAATTGCAGAATAAATTAACGGCTCCTCGAAGATATCAGGGCAAAAGGAGAGATCCAACAATTGCTCAATTTCACAATTATTTAGTATATATGGTCTCAATACTTTACCATAATCAGCAACAAAATACTTATTAGAAGTAATGTATCCAAGCTTGCCATTTCCTTCTAGCCATCTTATACCTTTTTCCAAAAAGGGTACAAATATATCAAAAGAACCATAAGGAGTATATAAACTTTCACGTAATCTCTTATTTTCTTCTTTTGTAAATTTTCTTGTTCTTATATAAGGCGGATTACCTACCACGAAATCGTATTTGACGTAGTTCTTGAGGATGCTGGCCAACATCACATCCTCTATGGATTTTACGAGGCGGCCATCTCCGAAGTCGTGTTTGAGGGTTTTGATCTCTGCAAGGAGCTGTTCTGCGTAGGGCTTGAAGAACAAAGATAGAGAGTGCCAGTTTTTATCTTCCAGATATTCCTTGAGTGTTCTTTCTAACTGGTCTCTTTCTACTGAGTATTTTCCTTCCTTTGCGTTTTCTTTAACTACGTCAAAGAGGGCCTGGAAAGCAGAAAAATATTCCTCGTTGTTGTGTAAATCGGTCTGGCTGAAGACCTCCTTGTAGTAGGGCATAATGAATTCTCTCTTTACGAACTCTCCTTCCTTGCCCTTTATGGGGAGCTCCAGGGTCATGGAAATGCTTCTGGCAGACTCCTGAAATGTCTTCAGGGTCATTCTCTCGCTTTTGCTCTCGTCTACCAGTGAATCGGTACGGAAGATAGGGATTCTTTTAAGGACGAAGGAACGGTCCTCCTCCATGGCCTTTTTGTAGTAGGGAATCAGGATAAGCATGATCTGGATCTGGGCCATGATAGTGGCGAAGGGATGGATATCGAAGCCCACTATGTGGTATTCATTGCACAATTTGTTTAGTATGTGGCTCCAGCCCTCTTTCTCTGCCTTGGATTCAGAGGTTCTTAGGTATCTCTTCAGTGCCTCTACCAGGAAGGTTCCAGAGCCGCAGGCAGGGTCGAGAAGCCTCTTATCGAGAATCTTTCTTCCCTTGTAACCGACTGCATCTTCGATATAGTTTACCACTTCCTTGGGAGTATAGAATTCACCCAGTGCCTTTCTGGTCTTCTTGTCGAAATATTTCTGGTAGAGGGTTCCCAAGGGGTCCCCCACTATCTCGGAGAAATCGAATTTATAGAGGGTCATGAGGAGTTCTGCCAATGATTCTCCAAACAGGATCATTTCCTTGGAGACCTTTTTTCTACTAAAAAGTTCCCTCCCTCTGAGCTCCCTGAAACTGTCCACCCACCAGTAGAATATGTCCTCCTCGAAAATGGACTCTACCAGCTTGAATCTCATATTCTCTATTAACTTATATACCAGAACAGGCCAGCTTACCTGTGAGATTTCTCCATGATAGGACTCTCTTTTTATCTCCGATTTGATGAAATCAGAGAAGTCTATTCCTGGAAACTTGTAATCCTCGCATGATTTGGCCAGTATGAGTCTGGTGAACAGGGCATAGGTGGTTTCCAGGCAGAACATGAACTTGAAGAGGTTTTCCTTGGAGGTTTCGATGCCTGCGTCATCCATTATTACCTTCCAGTTCTTGGGAACCTCCTCGGGCTCCTTGGCATATGACTTCTCCCAGAAGTCGTAGGCGGAGGTAAGAAATTTTGATTTGTGATACTGGGAATCAAAAAGATTCATGGTCTTGATAACCAGATTGGTAAATGCAGAGTCCTTTTCTAGTTTGAAATTCTCGAAGAAGTGTTCTCTTGATTCCTCATCCACGAGAGTAACCCTTTCCTCTGGATGGTCGAATT
>JBDGUQ010000081.1:0-534 GCA_042215785.1 Candidatus Aenigmatarchaeota archaeon | reverse complement strand
TATAGACCGGTTTGGTCAACAGACTGCACAGCTTTCTGCAATCCTTTTTGGAAATATCACTCAGGTTTGCCCTGAGGACTCTTTCATAGTTGGAGTTGATTCTTTCGTATAGAATGAGTTCCAGTCCGTTGATAAGAATACCGTATTCTGCCTTCAGGGGTTTTACATACAGTTCCCATAACTGGTCAAAATGGTCCTTCAGGTTCTTCACTGACGGCTTTTTGAATTCGATAACCAGAACTACATTTTTGAAATCGTCGAGACAGTGAATATCTGTCCTTTTACCCTTTATTCCCTTTTCCAGCCTGATATCCTTATCTCGATAGCCGAGTCTTTCCAGAATACCTGCTTTGTAGAAATATCTTTTGAGTTCCTCTTCGTTGGGGTTTCCTTTGGCTTTTTCATGGATTTTTTCGAAGCTTGATTTAAGATCTTCGTGACAGGACATTCTATTCCTCGTATTCTTCGAGAAGTTCTATTCTATTTACCAATAAGTATTTGCTTGGTTTGGATCCCTCTATCCTGAACTGGGAG
>JBDGUQ010000122.1:0-3351 GCA_042215785.1 Candidatus Aenigmatarchaeota archaeon | reverse complement strand
GGTCTCATATAACCAAAATCTATGGAGTATATTCTATCATTTTTTTTCAAAAAATTACTGGATTCCGGGTCGAATTTGGAATAGGTAATTTCACTGGGAGCTATGTCTACATCTACCAAATCCTTTAAATCTTTACTTACTTCTTCTTCCAGAAATTCGGAATCTGCAAATTTTTCTACTTCGAAGTGAGGATTATTGGAGTTATTCTTCAGGGAAAGCTTGTTTGATCTTAATCTATCGAAATATTGGGCTTCTTCTTCTATAAGAAAAGTGAATACATCTTCTATTAAATTCCTGTCAAAACCTTTCTTAGAAAAAACCCTTTCTAAATCTTCTCCCCTGTTGGGTAATTCTATCTTTTTGTCGTTGTAGTCTATCTTAAGGGGGTGTGGTAAATGTGGATATTGTATTTTTCTTATTTCTTTTAAATTTTCTGCCTCGGCAACGAAAAGATTCGAAAATTCTTCATAATAGTTCTTTATAACCCTACCATTGTCGAATTTAATTTCTGCCTTTTTCATAGAAATGCACCAAAAAATTGTATTGAATTGTAAAGCAAACAGGTAAGAAAAGTTGGATTTATTAGGTATTTATAGTTTACCTTCCTTGGAGAAATATATAAGTTAAAATATGCTATTTCGGTCTATAGAAAACAGTTAAAAATGAGGTGATTTCCCATTTTAATTTGTCACATCCGCAAGAAGTATGTTGTTTTCTACCCTTAATTTTGCCTGAACGAATTTGCCCCTCAAATCTTCACTACTGTTCAAAATAACTGGTTTATAACTTCCGTTCCTTCCCCTGTATCTATTTTCTCCCACTTTTTCAGTAACAAGGACTTCGGATTCTTTTTCATTCCATATCTTATTTTTCTCAGCGGTTAAATTCCTCACGACCTTGCTCATTTCCCTACTTCTTTTCTTCTTTATCCTGGAATCTAATTGATCCATTTCCTTTGCTTCTGTTTTAGGTCTTGGGGTAAATCTGCTTATGTTGACATGATCGGGTTTGATCTTTTTCAATAATTCCATACTCTCTTCAAAATCTTCTTCTGTTTCTCCCGGAAAACCAACTATCATGTCTGTCCAGAGGTTAAGATTATTTATTTCTCTTTCGAAATCCTCGACTATTTTTAGAAAATCATTCACGGAATGGTTTCTGTTCATTTTATTCAGAATTTTATCACTACCACTTTGCACAGGCACATGTATAAATTTGTATACATTATTGTCATTGTAAATATCGATCAGGTCATCAAGAAAATCCTTTACAAGTAGGTTGTGTGGGTTTAACATACCTATTCTTACTTTGAAGTTTCCAGACAGACCAATGATTTTCTTCATCAATTCGGCTAGGTTTGAATCTTTATCAAAACCGTAACATCCGTTGTCCTGTGAAGTTAGCTGGACTTCCTTGCATCCATTCTTATGTGATTTTTTGACTTCCTTCAGAATTTTTTCTTCAGGATAAGAAAAAAGGTTGCCCTTAGCTATTTTAGTATTACAGAAAGAGCATTTATTGATACAGCCCCGCGCTATTTGTACTTTTGCAATAAATCGGTTGTCTCTAATTTTAGGTAATTGTAACTTATCTTCATTTGTTTTTCCTACAAATTCTAATTTTTTACCATTAATAGTCTTCTTGACAGCTTTGGATATCTGCCTTGTGTTGTGGGTACTTACCAGGGTGGATGTGGGTAAAAGTTCTCTGACGACATCATATTCGGATTCTTGCATACATCCGGCCACTATTATGTTATCTTCTGGAAATTTTTCTTTCAATTCCTCTATTCTGCTCCTTATTTTGTTTTCAGTTGTTTGTTTCACCGAACATGTATTTATAATAACTATGTCAGCTATTTTATCATTACCAACTATTTGAAATCCGTTTCTACTTAAAATACCTTTCATTATTTCTCCGTCACTCTGATTGGCAGTGCAACCATAAGTTTCTATGTAAATTCTGTACATATTTTCACCAAAATTCTAGAAGGTAGCTTTTTTTATAATTAATTTTCCACACATCCCTTCCCATTTCTTTTCGGAGTCTTCGATTTTTATTTTTTTATCATATAATGGACAGTCCAATACAAGTGTTTCGTATTCTCCACCTTCACCAGCTAAGTTAATCCCATATTTTTTCCTAACTTCTCTCAATTGGTCTAACGTTCCTTGGCCTATCTCTTTTCCCAACCAAGATCTATCTAGACCACCTGCTGAAACAGATGTTATAATAATCCTGAAATTATCATTTATTAGATCTTTCATATATTCGTCTTCATCCACTCCCCATAAAGGAGTTATGTTTTCTAAGTTCAATTCATCGCAAATCTTTTCAATTCTTTTTCTTTGATAGTTAGAGGCCAGAGCTCCAGAAACAACGCCACTCACATCTTCATTGATATCTTTTAAGACTTCTTTGAGTTCTCTTAACTCTTCCTCCTTTTCACCTTCTGTTACCGTATACTTTAGAGATATGTTCATCACTTCCGCGATTTTTTTGGTGAGTTCTATATTTGGAACGTGATACATATAGCTGTTTGGGTTTTTACTTTCTATTCCTATCAAGTATTTGATATTGTGGCCGGATTTCTTTGCCAAGTGAATAGCATATATACTGTCCTTTCCACCCGAAATTAGAGCAGCTACATTCATACAGACCACTTAATTATTTCTGTGTTAGGTTTAAATGTAACAAAATTAAAAAAAGATTTATGCTTGATTTTACATTTTTTCAACAATTATTCACATATTTCGATAAAATACCATATTCTTTAGAACTTTTACAGACATTCTTAATCCTTATAGGGGCATATATATTGAATAATTGGGTGATTAACCGTTGGTTCATAAGGTTAGGTAAAAGAGCAAAATTGAAGAAACACTATTTAAAACCTCTCAAAAATGTGGTTTCCTTTCTGGTATACGTTGTCGTACTGGCCCTTATTTTGGGTGTGTTTGGTTTAACAGGATCTTTAACTTCTTTACTTGCTGGGGCTGGTTTTGCAGGTATAGTGGTTGGTTTTGCTGCTAAAGATATTATCGGTAATCTCATAGGGGGAGTAGTGTTGATATTGGATAAACCATTCAGAATAGGAGATGTTATTAAAATAAAAGATGTCTTCGGGAAGGTTCATAATATTTCGATAAGGAGTACTACGATAAAAACTTTTGATGGGGAACTAGTGACGGTTCCCAATGCAATGGCAATGAACGAGATTATTGTTAATAGAACCCTGGACAACATGGTATATAGAATAAATTTTTCTATAGGAGTTGATTATGATTCCAACATAAACAAGGTTTTGGATGTATGTAAGGATGTTTTGAGTTCTATAAACGAGATCAAAGA
>JBDGUQ010000070.1:0-3382 GCA_042215785.1 Candidatus Aenigmatarchaeota archaeon | reverse complement strand
CGGCTGTTTCTGGAAGTGATAGGATAAAATCCAAAAATTTCTGGAAGGATTACGCGGATTCTATAGAAGGTGTAGATCAATATGAGATAAATCTGGAAATAGGTGAAGTATTGAAAGTACCTGCCAGATTGATATGGAAGTGTATTGTAGATGGTGCATGGAGAAACGGCGAACCGGGACTTTACATGTATGATATAGCGAATGAAAAACATAGTTTTGACGTGGATAAATATCCAGAACACAAGATAGAGGCAACAAATCCCTGTGGTGAGCAGCCATTGGAAAATTACGAATCCTGTAATCTGGGACACGTAAATCTATCTTTAATGGTTAAGGATACAGAAAATGGTAAGGGAATGAATTTTATCGATTGGAAGAAGCAACATACCGAATACAACTACGAAGATACCGAGGAACTCAGAGAAGCAATGGAAAAATTCCTGAGAGAAGCTCTCAGACTTGAAAAATTCAAGGATACGGTGAAGACCGGAACTCGTTTTTTGGATGATGTAATCGATATGAACAACTTCCCATTGAAAGAAATAGAAGAGAAGACGGAAAGTATGAGAAAGGTCGGTCTGGGTTTAATGGGTTTTGCCCAAATGTTAATACAGATAGGTATAAGGTATGGTTCGGATGAAAGTGTTGCCTGCGCTGAAATCCTTCAAAAATTAATAACTAAATATTCAGTCGAAGAATCCCATAGGCTCGCAGAGGAGAGAGGTAAATTCGACAAATGGGAAGAAAGTAAATGGAATAATCCTACAAGATATCCAGAGTGGTTCAGAAAATTTTCAGGAGGTCTTGATCCAGAAGACTACAAAAATGGATTTAAAATAAGGAACCATAGCACTACCACAATCGCGCCCACGGGTTCAACTTCAATGATAGCGAACACTTCTGGAGGATGTGAACCTATCTTTTCTCTAGCCTATTTTAAAAACGTTGCAAGTGATGTACAAGGAAAAAACATGCTCGTAGAATTTGATGATTATTTTCTGAAATCACTCAAAGCAAATAATGTAGACGTTGAAAAAGTCAAGGAAGAAGCCAAAGAACTGATGAACAATAATGAATGGAAAGGAATTGATTCAATCTCGGATGAATTATTGCCACCTAAAGTAAAGAATTTATTTGCCACTACTGATACAATAAACCCTGAGGGTCATGTCAGAATACAGGCAGCATTCCAAAAATACAACCATTCTGGAATATCTAAAACGTGCAATTTTCCAAACGATGCAACAAGAGAAGATATAAGCAATGCTTTCGAACTTGCATACGACCTTGAAGTAAAGGGTTTGACGGTCTACAGAGATGGTTCCAGGGATGTTCAGGTAATGACTACCAGAAAAGAAAATAAATTGGAGAGCAAAGAAGATATACTGAAAGCTCTCATAGACAAATACGACTCCATAGACGAGATGTTGAAATCAGAGGAATTCTTAGAGGCTGTGGATCTAAACGGAGACAAATCAATTACAATAAGAAAAGGCGCTAACAATGAGGTTAAAGTGCAGAGAATAGGTAATGAGGAGAAAGAAGGGAGAGAGAGAAGGAAGAGGCCAAACATAATTCAGGGAAGTACACAGAAAATAGAAACCGGTCAGGGTTCTATGTTCGTAACTATAAATGAAGATTCGGAAGGCCTCTTCGAAGTATTTGCTTCTATAGGCAAATCCGGTGGATTTACATCTTCTTTCACGGAAGCAGTGGGTAGACTTGTTTCATTAGCATTGAGATCCGGAATAGACCCGTGGCAGATAATAGATGAATTAAAAGGAATAAGGAGTCCCAAGATGGCATGGGACAAAGGAGCAAAGATCATTCCATTCCAGATGGGATAGCCAAAGCAATGGAAAGGTACTTGAAAGGAGATGCAAGAGATGTTCAGGAAAGTGTGAAAAGTTTCTCAAAGGAAGACGAAGATAAGACAGATGGTGGGGAAAGACAGATCAAGAAGATGATAGAAAGGGGCATAAATCCAGAATGTCCCGACTGTGGAGCCATACTAGAATATACTGAAGGATGTGTTAAGTGTCCTGCATGTGGATGGAGTGAATGTTAATAAACCTTTATTGGTGAAATTATGGGACTCGTTTACCTCTACACGGGCAAAGGTCCTGGGAAAACTACGAATGCCCTAGGATTAGTATTAAGAACTGTAGCCCATGACAGAAAAGCTGTTCTTATCCAATTTTTGAAGGGAAGGAAAAATATAGGCTCCTACAAAATAAAGGATAAATTGGGTCCTAACTATGAAATACATCAATTTGGAAAAAGGGAATTTGTAAATCCCAAAAAATTCAAAAAAGAAGACTATGAAATGGCAAGAAAGGGATTGAAAACTGCAAAAGAAAAATTATTCGAAGAAGTAAATTTACTTGTTCTGGATGAGGTCAACTTAGCGGTTAGTGGTGGATTATTGGAATCCAAAGATGTTTTGAATTTGTTGGAAAAGATTCCTGAAAAGACTACTGTAGTCTTAACAGGAAGACACGCACCAAAAGAACTCAAAAAAAGGGCAGACTTCGTCAACGAAATAAATGTATTGAAATATCCTGAAGATATGCCTCTGGAAAAGGGTATTCAGTATTAATTGATAAATTTTTTCTCATAGACTATAATCACTCAAATTTCCTTCGAAAAAACTCTTTAAATGTTCGGGAACTTCTCTGAATTCAAATCCAGGACCCAATTGTCCTTCAAATTCGGAAATTTCTCGATTTATTATATCACTTTTTGGACCATCTATTTTGAATATTACGCTATTTAGAAATTTTGCTAGGTATAAAAAATACTTATCGTTATCTCTTTCCTTCACAGTCGAATAAATCTTTAGATTAGGTCTATCAACAAACTTATCATAATTTGATAATTCATCTGTTATATCCCTATCGTAACGTCCGATTCTCATATCAGTTTCCATGACAAATGATCAGTTAAACAAATTTTAAATAAGTTAACTAAGATATTCACAATCTTATAAAACAACTCAATTGGAAACTTTTGAACCAGTTATTCCTAATAAGACCTTAAAAAACATCAAAAGACTAATACAAGTATGGAAAAAGAATATATTAATTTCAATAATCTAAAATCAAGGCCACCTCACGAAAAAAGACTTTTTCAAAGTGAAACAATAGAAGATGTTATTGACAATACATCGGAAAAAATAGAAGACGATGATATATGTAAAATGTTCAAACAATGTTTACCTAATACACTTGATACAGCTGTACATTACAGAGAAAATTTTAAGGGAAATCCAGATACATTCATCATTACAGGAGATATACCCGCAATGTGGCTAAGAGATTCTACAAACCAAATATGGCCCTATTTACAGTTCATCAATGAGAGTGAAAAGTTAAAAAGGCTT
>JBDGUQ010000050.1:2858-3407 GCA_042215785.1 Candidatus Aenigmatarchaeota archaeon | reverse complement strand
GAAGTAAAGGATAGGAAAAGACCGGGGAGATATGTTATGTCTGTGAAGGGAGTAGAGGCTTAATGAATGTAAACATTTATCAATTCTTCTTTTAATAATTTAATCAATGGAGAAAATAACGTCTATTTGTCCTTACTGTGGGTGCGGATGTAAGTTAGATTTCGTCACAGATAATGGAAAAATTACCAGTGTTGAACCAAATGAGAATGATGAAGTTAGCGAGGGGAGACCATGTTTAAAGGGTTTAACTGTTCATGAAACTCTTAGTGAAGGAAGAAATACTAATCCTGTGATAAATAAAGATGGGAATATAAAAGAAGTTTCATGGAAGGAAGCTTTTGATTACATATATAATAATTTGTCTGATCTGGCACCGGAAGAAATTCTTGTAACGATGTCGGGTAAAATTCCCAATGAAGATAATTATGTGATACAGAAATTTGGAAGAACATGTTTAAAGACTAGTAATATCGATTCGTGCTGCGGAAGGTTATGCCACGCTTCTACTGTAATAGGAATGAAAGATTGCTTTGGGGTTTCCAATTTGAC
>JBDGUQ010000050.1:0-2848 GCA_042215785.1 Candidatus Aenigmatarchaeota archaeon | reverse complement strand
GATATAGATACCCTTTTGGTCGTTGGTTCAGACCCAGCTACCAACTACCCTGTTTTTTTCAACAAACTGGAAGAGAGGAGAGATGAAATAGATGTTGTTTCAGTGCAATCTATCGTTAATAGGACTACAATGGAAATTGGTGATATTGAAGTTTCTTTGGAACCCGGAACCGAGATGGTCTTATTAAACGGAATAATTAATGAGGTTATATCTTCTGGAAGCTATAATAAGAATAGGGAAGATATTAACAATTTTTCAATTTTAAAACAGATTTCTTCTGAGTACACAGCGGACTATGTATGTGAGGAGTGTAGTATAAAAAAGGACAGTTTCGAGAAAGTCTGTGATATTATCAACAATAGCAAGTGTTTGGGCATATTTCATGGAATGGGATTTACCCAGCATGTCAATAGTATGGAAAACATTCATACACTTCTCAATTTGATGATATTGAAGAGCGGAAAGGTTCTTACTTTAAGGGGTGAGGTGAACGTTCAGGGTGTTGGTGATATGGGTTGTTTGCCAAATACACTTCCAAGTGGACCCCTGCCCACGTCAGAAAAATTGGAAGAATATTGGAAAGCTGATATATCACAGGAAAAGGGAAAAAATATTATGGAAGGTTTTTTACTTTCTCCCGTTAAAGCTGCTCTTGTGGCCGATTTCAATCCCGCACAGTCAATGCCTAACCTAGACAAAGTACATGGAAATTTGGAAAAAATATTCTTAGTTTATATGGGTCCCTATTCAAACAAGACTTCGGAGTTTGCCGATGTGATACTTCCAACGCCAGTACTTCTTGAAAGGAACGGGACCGTTACTAACGGTGAAAGAAGAGTAAGGAAGATCAATAAGGTTCAGAAGTGTTATGGGGATTCTAAGGCGGAATGGCAGATTTTCAAGGAATTTTCCAAGTGGTTTAATATGGAAGATTTGTTTAATTATGATAATGAATCCAATATTTTCGAGGAGATATGTGAGGTTATTCCTGATTATTCAGATCTCGATGTAAAACAGATATACTTGGATAAAGAAGATATGTTTGCAAGACAGGAAATTAAGTATGAAAGTTTCCAACCAGAAGAGTTCGATGGGGTTGATTTCTCGAGAAGCGACAAGTACCCATATTTACTAACCACGTTCCGTTCCAAGTTTCAATTTCTGACAGGTGAGATGTCTTCCAAATCAAAAACTCTAAATAAGACGAGTGATGATCCATGCTTTTATATGAATTCTGGTGATATGAAAGAAGAAGGAATTAATGATGGAGATAGTGTAGAACTTAAGAGTTCAGTTTCTTCTTTGGTAGGAAAGGTTAAACCCAGTGACAATATACCTGCTGGTATAGTGGGTTCTAATTTTCATTCTAAGAAATTTCTCATCAATAAATTGATGCCCACACAATTTGACGAGGAGAGTTTTATACCCAATTATAAGGCTGTGGGTGTTTCTGTTGAAAAACTTTAGTATATGAAAATAAATATTACAATAAGTGTAAAATGGAGGAAATAAAAAGAGAATGGGTCTCTAACCCAATGTTTTCTGATTTTTTATCGGTGGTTCGTTTTTATCGTGTTCTTTATACCAGTGTTTTTTGAGACCACTAAGTGTTTTAAATTCCTTATGACATTCCCTGCATGTATACATCTTATCAACTATATTTTGTTTTTAATGAATTTATATAAATTTTAGAAATCTTCTTCTTCGATGTCCAGATAAATATTTGGATTTATTACCTTCAGATATGTTTCAAGAATCCCTTCCAAATATCTTCCGATTATGAAACCTGACATACCGACCAATTTCAATTTATTTGGAATGGAATAACCGATCAGTAAAATTACGAGTGAAAGTATTATTATTAGCGAAAGTTCTGAGAAATTTTTCTTGCCCATATCCCAACTTTTTCTGAAGGAATCTGAAACGTTATCTCCCTTTAATATGATAGAGGTTGGAGCAAAATAGAACATTACCGTGAATACTACGAAAATAATAAGGGTTACTATACCACCTAAAATGGATAAATACATACTTTCCTGGATATATCCCCATATAATTAATGCAACGAAAGGCGATGCCATAAACGATATGAATAAAGAAGGCAGAACCATTGATGCAAAGATTTGGGGAAATCTTTGGAATGCTATTCTGATTGCCTTTTTGAAGGAAAACGATTTTTTCTCCTCGTAGTCTTTAACCAATGTGGGATACATCGCGTATATAAGCACCGATATAGGGGAAAATAGTAATATCAATAGAAGTAGGGAGGACAGAGAACCAGATACAGTATTTACATAGTTTGTTAGTGTTATTGATGTCAATGTATCGAGCAACAGAATATAAAATCCTGTCCATATTGTAATTGAAATCATGCTGGGGACGAAGAATTTGGGATATTTTTTCAAGAAAAATAAGGATTCCTTTAGATTCTTTATCAATTTCATATTGAATATAACAATTTTTTCTTTTAAAGAATTTAATTTAAAATATTAATAAAAATTATAAATATGCCAAGTTCAATTTTGTAAAGTGTGGTTTAGATGATAGAGGCGGTATTATTCGATTTCGATAGCTTGATAGTGGCCGGAAGAGAGGAAGATATGTTCATTGAAGCTCTGGAGGATATTAGAGAGGGACTGGGTTTGAAATTTTTCGAATTCTGTATTGAAGACTATGAATGGTACGGTTTCTGTTCTTCCGAAGAAGTTCTAGAAAGATTTTTTGAATGGGAAACCTTCGAGCCAGAGGCAAAGATGGAACAATTTCATGAGATTTTGGAAGAGATTAAAGAAAATGGAGCGGTTTCCAGGGTTTTTCCAATGAGTTCCCGGGCCAGATAAGGGACATC
>JBDGUQ010000012.1:0-3412 GCA_042215785.1 Candidatus Aenigmatarchaeota archaeon | reverse complement strand
AAAAATAGTGGAAGACTTTGAAATGACATATATCGGAATGGGTGATTTGCTGAGGAAATATGCTGAAAAGGACACAGAATTGGGCAAAAGAATAGACAAAATAATTGACAGAGGAGATTTGGTGCCTCTAGAAATGTTGAAAGAAGTCCTCGAAAACAAAATAAAAGATATCGATGATGGGATAATTTTTGATGGGGTCCCGAGAAGTGTTGAACAGGCGAAAAAATTAGAGGAAATTGTAGATATAGATAAAGTAATCTATTTGGACATTCCAAAAGATCTATCGATTAAGAGATTATCCAACAGGAGGCAATGTAAAAACTGCGACGAGATATACAACAAAATAACAAAACCTCCTGAAGAAGAAGGCGTATGTGACAAATGTGGTGGAAAACTCTATCAGAGAGAAGACGATAAACCAAAAGTAATTAAAAATAGGCTTGAAACTTTTAATGAAGAAACTAAGCCATTAATAGATTACTACGAAAATAAAGGTATCCTTGAAAAGGTAGATGGAACAGAACCGATAGAGAAAATTTACCAGAGAATAAAGGAAATATTAAAAAAATAATTATGGGCTCGTGGTGTAGTTTGGCCTAGCATCGGGCGTTTGGGACGCTCAGACCCGAGTTCAAATCTCGGCGAGCCCGCCATTAAATTTTTATTCTTCATGTGATAAAAATCAATATGAAAAAAGGTCAAAAATACCTGGGAATAGCTTTATGTTCGTTAACCCTTTCTTGCTTACCATGTTCAAATATCGGTGAAAGTACAACTCCAAAATATCCTGAAATTCCAAGGAGAGAAATTAAAAAGGACCATAAAGACATTCATACAGCTCCATTCTCTCCTTTGCTTCTAGAAATACAGGATGGTCTTACAAAATAAAAGAATATGTGGAATTGGACTAAACCTTTTTTGCAAGTCCGTACATCTTTTTATCAACGGTAAAGATATCAATATCACCGAAACCCAAAGTACCAAAAAGTTCCCTGGACATACTTTCAACCTCCGATTTCTCTCTGTTCTTTGTTGTAAGATGTACCAAGACCTTTCCACCAGATTTAACGAACTTCATCAGATCATTAAAAATTTGGAATGAGCGGATCAAATCGATTTCCAATTCATTTATAAGGACATCTGCCTTTTCCGAAACCAAATCACCCACATCTCTTGGATTGAACTCTTTAACAGGAAAATCAAAATTCTCAAATAGTGGATTACCTTTGGTCAAGACGAGGACCTCTGCAAACTCTTCCAAAAACAGAGGAAACCCACCATCCATGCTTTCAATATCTATGACGAAATCATCCTTCTTTACAAAAGCTTTGTTATCCTGAATCTTCTTCATTACCCAATAACTTTCGGGAACTTCAACCTTTTCTTCATCGGTTATTGTAATATCATCCCTATCATCTACAGGTATAGTCGGTTTCAAAACCTTTCTGCCATTGACTTTCACATAACCATTTTCTATTAAATTCTTAGAATTAGTCTCACTCTTAACGTTTTTCTTCTCAACCAGATAGGCCTTCAGATTCATCACTTATGTATAGTGTTTCGGTATTAATATATTTCATTCGGAAAGCTTTTCTAACATTTCCCCCAGTTCTTCCTCGGGTAATTCCCCATAAACACCTGTCTCGTATTTCTGGCACTTCTCATACAACTCATCGTAAAGTTCCCGCGGTTCCAATCTGATATGTAAATGATTTACCTTGAGACCATCTTGTTTCTGAAATGGTCTATAATTTATCCTGATATCACACCCAGAAGCAACATTCTTAAGAATCCTCTCCTCGAATTCAATGGCAACATCGAAGATTTCCTTCCCTTCAACTTCGTTCAATTCCACAAGTCTCTCAACATGTCTCTTGGGAATAACTAATAGGTGACCGGGCATCAATCTTGGGTTGCTAAATATAACTCTTGTATGTTCCCTTTCCTCGAGAACATGAGTTTTCTCCGGATCCATATCACAAAAAGGACAGTCCATACCAATAGATACATAAGGAAAATATTTAAGATTTTAATGAAAACTAATAGAAACAGCGGTGAAACTGTGACCAATACAAATGAAATGAATTTCGACAAAGAAATTAAATTAAAAGAAGTGAATCCCACACAGCCCGATGATGGAAATTTTTCTCCTGATTCTGGACCAATAGAAGTTTATCTGGAAGATAAAGAATGGTACATATTGAACGGTAACCACAGATATTACAAAAATTTAGAAACTCTGGGACCCGAAGAGATCGTTCCTGTGAAGATAGTAGAGAATCCTTATAAAAAATATTGAAGAATTATAAAACTTTAAACCAAAAACCCCATTGTATTATTATGGCAAAGAAATGGCATTCTTTCAAAATAGATAAGATATTCAAAAAGTTACATTCCTCGAAGAACGGCATTACAGGAAAGGAAGCCGAACATAGGTTGGAAGAATATGGACAAAATGAAATACAAAGGGAAAATAATATATCTCCCCTAAACATATTCTTATCTCAATTCAAGGATTTTCTGATAATAATACTACTAATAGCCGCTGTCATATCATTTTCAATCGGGCATAGCATGGATTTCTATCTTATAATAACTATTGTAATGGCAAATGGAATTTTTGGTTTTGTCCAGGACTGGAAGGCAGAAAAATCAATCGAAGCCCTTAAGAAAATGGCCACACCAGAAGCCCTCGTTATTAGGAGTGGTGAAAAAAAGAGGATGGATTCAAAAAATATAGTGCCGGGTGATATTATAATTCTGGAACAGGGCTCAACAATACCGGCAGATGCGAGGATAATAGAACAACATAATTTAAGAGTCGATGAATCCGCCCTGACGGGTGAAAGTACAGGAGTAAGCAAAGAAGGAGGAATTCTTGATAAGGATACCGAATTGGCAGAGAGAAAAAATATGGTATACAAGTATACCAATGTTGTCAGGGGAAGGGGAAAGGCAGTTGTGGTTGAAACTGGAATGAAAACAGAAATAGGCCAGGTTGCGTCCCAATTAGAAGAGGTCCACAAAGAGAAGACGCCATTCCAGAAAGAAGTTGATTCTCTTGGAAAAAAGATAGGAGGTTTGATTCTTGCAATTTGTACAATAATAATACCAATTCTAGTATTTTTGCATGGAACTGGATTGGTGGATGCATTCTTAACAGCTATTGCCCTTGCAGTAGCGGCAGTTCCAGAAGGACTGCCGGCAGTAGTTACCTTATCGCTAGCATTGGGCACACGGAAAATGTTGAACAAAAATTCACTGGTTAGAAAACTTCCCGTCGTGGAATCCTTGGGATCAGTGGATGTTATATGTACAGACAAAACCGGAACTCTCACAGAAGGGAATATGGTAGTTGAAAAAATATATTACAGCGGCAGTGACATCAAAGTTACTGGGGGCTATTCATCTG
>JBDGUQ010000022.1:0-3371 GCA_042215785.1 Candidatus Aenigmatarchaeota archaeon | reverse complement strand
TTACCTGGCTTTAACAGCCACGGATACAGCTCCTTTGTGTGGAGCATATCCAGAAGTTTCCCACAGGAGATATGGAATAAAATCATTGAGGAATAGCTTTTACAAGGAACTCGCGCTGAGAATACTGGTATCATCGACCATAAAAACCATCTCCAAGCATGACAAAGCATTCATACCTAAACTCTCCTACGGAAGAAGACACTATTTCAGGATAATAGGTAAAATAGAAAAGGGGGCTAAAAAGGCAAATAAGCTGATAGATAGGTTCAAAACCATCTCATATTGCTTCGAATGTGATTGGAGAAATATTGGAGATGAAAAAATATGTCCTAATTGTAGAAATAGAACCAATCAAATAAATGAAATCTATACGGGAAAAATACATGACAAGAATTTTTGTCAAAAAGTATGGAAAAACTATGTGAATAAGTTTGGAGAAAAGAAGGGTGGAGAGATATTGAAAACACTATCTGAAGAGATTTATGAACCTCTTTACTACGATACTCATTCTTTGGCGAAGAGAGTAGGTGTAAAGATACCCAAACTACAAAACTTATTCAAAAAAATAAAAGAAAGAGGATTTGAGGTATCTAAAACACAACTTTGTGATACTGGATTCAGAACCAATATGGATTATAATAGATTGGTAAAAATACTGGAAAATTTATAGATGTCTTTCTATCACACTTTCAAAAGTATAATAGGGTCGTGATCCTTCGACCATTTCACCATTGATAAAAAATGTGGGTGGACCTCTGACACCTTTATTTCTTGCCTCCTGTAAATCTGATATAACTTCCTGCCTCACAGAATTCAATTTTAAACACTGGTTAAATTCTTCCATATCAAGGCTCAAATTATTTGCTATATCTACCAAATCCTGATTGTTTATGGGCGTTTCTTGTTCAAATAATCTATCATGATACTCCCAAAAAAAACCCTGTAAATTAGCGCACTCCGCAGCATGTGTTACATTCAGAGAACTCTCACTGCCTGGAAGTGTTTTAAACACCAACTTTACGTCACCGGTATAATTCGATAAGATATTTTCAATTGTTCCCTGCACATCTCTACAAGGTAAACAAGAAAAATCCGTATATTCCACAATGGTAACCTTGGCATTTTCATTTCCCTTAACTGGGTCGGTAATTGCCTGACTCTGTGAATTCGAAAACGCAAAACTCATGGCATAAGCTATTGTAGAACCTAGGAAAATTATACCCACTATTATAGTTCCAACTTTTTGCATATCCATAATTTTCACTTATACCAGAAATTTTAATTCCACAAATAAATATTTTTCCAACAATAAGGAAAGTATGTCAAAGAACTATTCGGTTCTTGATACAAATGCATTTATTTTGTTGATGATACCTCCCTATGTTACTTTTGAATACAGGGATTCAGAAATCAGCGCCCGTCCCAAATCCAAAGACAATAACAAGGATAATATCTTAAATCTACATAACTTCTTCGGAAATAACCAAGATAATCTTAATTATGTCATAACACCCACAGTAGAAGAGGAATTGAACAGGGAAAAGGGCGGTAGAGAAAGTGGTATAATATATGAAGAACTTGAGAGGAATGGATTTAATGGATACGTTGCTGAAAAAATTATCGGTGAAAGGAAATCCGAATTGCATGAAAAAATAGAGACCATTCAAGATCTTTATGCGCCCACCGCGAAGAAAGACAAAGTAAAATACATAAGGAATGGTTTCATAGATTCCACAAAAAATTTAATGGACGAAGAGAGGGAGTATTTCAAGAAAAGTGAAAAGAATATGTTGCCTTGTGAAAACGATTTAAGTATAGTTGCCGAAACGCTCCATTTGGGACCGAAAGAAAATAATGTAAGTATTTTAACTTTTGATGGACATTTCTGTTTGCCGACATATAAAAATTTTTTGAAAGACGAATACGATTTAGAGATTCTTTGTATGGAGGATTTGAAGGATTTATGATTTCGTAACTTCAGAGAAATTATAATATTTATTATATGTTTTCCAATATGCAAAAATTTTAAATACCAGTTAAATCTTTAGTGGTATATATTGTGTTTTTTCAAAAAGTAAAGCACTACATATTGTGCTTTCGATGTGATTGAATGAAGTGCCCGTATTGCTCAAATAAAGAAACAAAAGTCATAGATACGAGAGAAATAGATTCCAAGAACAGTGTTAGAAGAAGGAGGGAATGTACGGAATGTGGAAAGCGTTTTACAACATATGAAGAGATCCAAAACAATTTCTGGATAATCAAAAGAAATGGAGACGAGGAAAAGTACGATAGAGAAAAATTGAAAACAGGGATCTTAAAGGCATGTGAAAAAAGAGATATTTCGGAAAGAGAAATAGATCAAATGATTAGAGAAATAGAGAACCAGATAAAGGACAGGTTCTCCACACCGATAAAAACTTCAAATATAGGTAACATAGTATTAGAAAAGTTAAAGAAATTGGATCAAGTAGCTTATTTGAGATTCGCTTCAGTCTATCAGGATTTTGAAAATATATCTTCTTATGAAAAAGAACTAAAAACTTTGAAACAAAGCTAAAGGAGGGTGGGTTAGAAAATGAATTCGAAAATAGAAAACGATACGTTTAAACTTCCCGTAAAAAGAGTTACGGGAGATACACCAAAAGAAAGGTTGACAAAAAATACTTATGAAAAAATACTTCCTGCAAGATATCTGAGGAAGAACGATGATGGCGAAATAATAGAAACGCCTGGAGAAATGTTCAGAAGGGTAGCAGAAAATGTAGCCAAATCCGAAAAAAAATATGAAAATCACGATTATGAAAAAACTGCGAAAAAGTTCTATGAAATGATGTCAAATCTGGAATTTATACCCAACTCGCCTACTATAATGAACGCCGGGGCGAATCTACAGCAACTTTCCGCATGTTTTGTGATACATCCTGAAGATGATCTGGATTCTATTTTCCATACAGTTCATGATGCAGCTAAAATATTCCAAACAGGTGGAGGCGCTGGATATCCGTTCCATCTGATGAGGCCAAAAGGCGATATAGTGGAATCTACAGGTGGATTAGCTTCAGGTCCTTTGACTTTCCAGCAAGTATTCGACCAGACTTGTAGGACAATAAAACAGGGCGGAAGAAGAAGGGGAGCACAGATGGCAGTTATGAGAGTGGACCATCCCGATATACTGAGGTTTGTGGTTTCCAAAAGAGAGGAAGGAAACTTACCCAATTTCAATATTTCAGTTGGTATAACCGATGAATTTATGGAAGCTGTTAGAAATGATGAAGACTTCGTTCTTAAAAACCCAAGAACGAACAAGCCCCATACTGTCACCAGACAGACAGCTGAATTCTACAACAAGGATGAAAAATGGTATCCGG